>CAYOON010000009.1:0-16223 GCA_964405595.1 uncultured Lachnospiraceae bacterium
CCGAACCTCAATTTTTTGCTACTGCATTCTTTTCAGTTTTTCCAACAGTTCAATCATTTCATTCCATTCGTGAATATGGAAATGCTCGCATTGCGGTATACTTTCATCGGAATAGCCTCTCCCGTCTTTTTCCGTGCCGTTGTCGTACCAAACCGGGTAAATCCCCACTTGCGCAGAACCCTCAATATCCGCCCTCGGATTGTCGCCGCAGTACCAGACATCCTCCGGACTCAGCCCGGATTTCCGTAAGGCGATGTCAAATAGAATTCGATTCGGCTTGCGGAAAAGATAGTCGCTCGAAGTCATAACAAACTCGAACTGATGATTCGGAAGAAGACGATTCAGCCGTTCTTTCAAAGCGTCGCCAGACCAAAGGAGATTGCTGATCACGGCGCTTCTGATACCGTTTGCATTGATGTAATCAATCATTTTATCGGCGTCCGGCATAATCGCTCCGGCAGAAGCAGCCGTCCAGAAAACAGTCTCCATTTCAAGCGGAGTAAGGGAAAATTCGATTCCGAGATATTCGTACAGTACCTTGTCGCCAACCTGACCACAAACGTCGTAGCCGATTCTACGCACATTTTCGATGTGCTGCCCGAAAATAAGCTCCGCGCCTTTTCGGACATCCTCCAACGTATAGTTATTCGGATTTTTTGTCACATACTTTAAAAGCTCCGCATTTCCTCGGGCAGTATTCCAATCCGGTTCATACAGTAAGGTGTGACCGTAATCAAATAGGATCATCTTCGGATATTTCATTTCCGGAACATCTTTTCCTTCAAAATCTCATAGAAACTGTGATCCTTCATCCGAATGAGCGGAAAGGTGATCTCCGACAGCGTAATATCAATCCGAGATTTCCCGGAAAGCGGAATCGCCGTATCGCCGTCCACCGAGAGGGTAGGGCAGACGGACAGCTCGTCGGCATCGACCTCGAAGGTTAAGAGATCGTCCGCCATCAGCACGATGGATCGCGAGAAAACCGAATGGGCGCAGACCGGGGTAAAGATGATGTTCCGCGCCAAGGGATTGACCAGCGGCCCTCCTGCCGAAAAGTTGTAGGCGGTGGAGCCGGACGGGGTGCTGGCGATCACGCCGTCGGCAAGGAAGGTGTCCATGTAGGTGTTCCCGATGGAGGTGCGTACGGGGAGCATCCCGCCGTACTGCCCCCGGTGAATGGTGAAGTCGTTGAAGGCGTGCAAAATCCGCTCCGATCCGTCCGGGGTTCGCAGAACGCCCCGCAGTACGGCACGTTCCTCTATCCGGCATTCCCCGCGGAAGATCCGATCCAGTGTGTCGGCAATATCCTGCGGCTCGGTCTCGGCAAGATAGCCCAGCCTGCCCAGATTGACCCCCAGAATGGGCGTACCAGACCCCGCAAGGGTGTGCGCCGCCCGCAGGATGGTGCCGTCCCCGCCCAGTACGATGGCAAGATCGAAGCAGCAGTTTTCCCCCGCATCCAGAACCCCATCGCCGAGCGCGGCTACCGTCTCCGCGGATCCGTGAATCGACAATCCCTTGTCCCAAAGGATCGGAAGTACCGCCCTTGCCTGCTCGATTGCCGTCGCCTTTCCCGTATTGGGGCATATATATACCGATTTCATAGCCGATCGCCCGTCCTTTTCCAGTATCTCCCTATATAATACCCCACTTTTGCCTGTTTGTCAAGCACCTGCGCCGATTTTTCGCAATTGTACAAGGAATTCCCGCATATTGAATTGCATCTGTCAGAAACCAAGCTTGCGCAGTAGTTTTTCAACATCAGCAGATTTCAAAACTTTGCCCATAGATACAACCTTTTCATTCACTACAATGGCAGGCATACGCATGACGCCGTATTCCATCACCTTTTGCATATCGGTGATGTATTCCACTTCTACGGATAGCCCCATTGCTTTTACAGCTTTTTTTGCATTCTCGTACTGTTCGTGGCAGGATTTGCAGCCTGCGCCTAAAACTTTAATCGAGCAGATTCCGTCGTTTGCTTTTGGGTGGCAGTCGCTTGGAATTTCTTTCGCCTTACTTGTTGGACATCCGGAGCTGCAAGTCGGGACGGGAGCTTTCTTTTCTTCTTCATTTTTCTTACCAAAGTTAAACAGTGCCATAATTAGTTGCCTCCATAAATTGTTCTTATAAAATCAATATAAGTATTTGAATGATTCGTCGAAGCAAGCGGACGTCATTTCTTTTTCCGATAGGAACGAATGAAGTTTTTGAATACACCCAAAAGATACTTTGCGTGCAAAAGGATATGCAGAATCATCACGCCAAGGCATACATAAGACAGAACGTTATGTAGTTCGAAAAGGCGTCTCCACGAAATGCCCGGATGAATAACAAACAATTTTCTTGCAATAAGCATTCCTGTTATAATTACGATTGGCATACAGATTGTCAAGATAATATCCGAAACAAGTAAAATGATCTTTTTGGAATTCCCGCCGGTTACCGATTTCAATAATCCTTTTATCATTGATCTGTTTAGCGTAAAATGAATAACAAACAAAATACCTATACCAATCCCGACAGTTTCGTGGAAAAATCCGCCTAAACTCTGTCCAAACATTAAGAACGTATATAATATAATCAGTATAATGTCGATAAAAATTTTTATTATATTTCTTTTCATAATCAATCATCCTTAAATCAAATAATAAATCCTTGAATTACATTGAAAAAATACCCTACAAGAACGATACCCAACGTGCATATAGCTATGAAAACTCCGAGCAGTTTCGGCTTGACAGCTTTGCGGAGCATAATCATGGACGGCAGGGAAAGAGTAGTAACACCCATCATAAAGGATAATACGACGCCGAGTAGTGCGCCTTTTGCAAGCAATGCTTCGGCAATCGGAATTGTGCCGAAAATGTCAGCGTACATTGGAACACCTGCAATCGTAGCGAGGATAACACCAAAAGGATTATTGTTACCGAGTACCTTGACAATGAAATTTTCGGGAATCCAGTTATGGATAAATGCACCGATACCTACACCGATCAAAACATAGGGAGCAACTTTATTTGCGGTTTCAACAACCTGTTCCCAAGCGAATTTCATGCGGTCTTTGAAGAGTAGTTCCTCTTGCGGCACATCCAAGGCGTGACCGTTTCGGATGTATTCCTCGACTTGATTATCAAGGTGCAGTTTCTCAATCAGCGTACCGCCTGTAACGGCAATCACAAGACCGAGAACCACATACAAAACAGCGATCTTCCATCCGAAAATACTCATCAGTAGAACAAGGCTTCCGAGATCAACCATCGGGGAAGAAATCAGAAAAGAGAATGTAACCCCCAGCGGTAAGCCTGCATTAGTAAATCCGATAAACAACGGAATAGACGAGCAAGAGCAAAACGGTGTTACTGTACCAAGCAAGGCAGCTATGATATTTGCCCCAATGCCATGAAAACGACCGAGAATCTTTTTGGTTCGCTCCGGCGGGAAATAGCTTTGGATATACGATATGATGAAAATCAAAACGCCGAGTAAAACCATAATTTTAATCGTGTCGTACAGGAAGAATTGAACGCTGCCGCCGATTTTACCTGTGGTATCTAAACCGCAGGTGCTTAATATTGTGGCTATAAGCCGACTCAACCAGCTCATTCCGAGGACTTCGTTTTGAATGAAGTCCCATACAGATTTCAGAGCTTGCATAGCAGAAAAGCCTCCTTTATTTATCGTTAAATTGAAATATGTCGATATATTGGCGGTTTTATTGGTCGTGCGGAAAAGCGTTTGCAATGTTACTTTTCACAGCACGACTTATCTACATCTGTACAAGAAATTTTAGTAAGCTCCTGTAAACATTTCATCGCAATCGCTGCGCCCTCGGAAGAAATGGAATAGTGCATCCATTTTCCCTCTTTACGTCCAACCACAACGCCGGAATCACAGAGAATTTTCATGTGGTGCGACATTGTAGGCTGTGTAATATTGATTTCATCCAACAACTTGCAAGCGCATTTTTCCCCTGTCGTAAGCAATTTCAGAATACGAATGCGGTTCTCGTCGCAGAATGCTTTGAAAATAGCAGCTGTTTTCTTTTCGTCGAGTTCCAACCTACTCACCTCCCATCGACATCTATCTATATTATATACAACACATAGATGTTTGTCAATGGGTTTTGCGAAATTTTTCCGCTGAAATTAAGTTTTCGTGATTATGTACAATCAATCTCGCAAAAGTACAGGAAAAAGTCTATAGTAATCATCCATGAATGCTGTCTGGGTGCTCACTGCTTTGCAAACGGCTTTTTTCGTATAGTCTCCGTCCGGTTTTGTACACAAGCTGCACAAACGTTGATTTCCGTTGGAAATTCCGAGTTTTGTCTTGACAAAACCGGAATATTTCGTTATAATGTAGAAAACACGCACAATTCACTATTCAGAAAGGAACAACCCCATGAAAAAACTCGTAGCCCTGCTGCTTGCGCTTGCGGCAGTCGGAACAACCCTGCCGGGATTTGCCGCGACCGCGACGGAATCCGACGTGACCGAGGTATCCTCGGCGTCCGCAGCATCCGCATTGACCGCCGTGAAGATCTCCTCGGAGGCGGATCTGAAAGCCCTTGCGGGAAATCTCACCGCAAACGCGGTACTGACCGCCGACATCACAATTTCGGCTGCCGATTGGACCCCCATCGGAACCGTCTCCGACCCCTTTACGGGAACACTAGACGGCGCGGGTCACACGATTACCTATCAGATCGACAAAAACACGCCTACCGCCGCAAAAGCGGAAGTCGGACTGTTCGGCTCGCTTGCCGGAGAGGTGAAGAACCTTACGGTTGCGGGCAGTCTGACGGTCTCCATCAGCACCGGCTATGTGGGAACGATCGCCGCAACCCTTCAGGAGGGCGGCACGATCTATAACTGCCATTCCTCGGCAGATATTACGGCAACCGCCAAGCAGAACATGGCCTGTGGCGGCCTCGTCGGCGCGGTACTCCATAATTCCTCCCAGAGCGACGTGGACGGCACGATCCGCCTGTCCGATCACAGCGGTAAGATGGATCTGACGGTCACTTCCTCCACGGCAAGCGACGGAACCGACCTGACCAACGGCACAAGCGGTGCCTGCGGCGGTATCCTCGGACTGGTAGGCGCCACCGCCTATGCCGATGTGAACAAGTGCATCAACACCGGTGCCATTACCGTGACCGGCGGTAAGTATAATATAGCCGGCATTGTGGGACAGACCTCGGTCAACTCCTACACCGTTGCCAACATCACCGAATGTGCAAATAAGGGCAATATCACCGTCTATAATCTGGCGGGCGAGCGTGCAGCGGGTATCATCGGATACGCGCGCTGCTCGGTGATCGACTACTGCTACAATACCGGTGAGATCATCGCATACTCCGATAAGGGGAACACCGTCTCCAAAGAGGGCTACGGTACCCACTTCGGCATCTTCGGCTACGCAAATCTGTCCGGCGATAACACCCTGTCGGTGCAGTACTGCTACAGCCTGACAAAGAACGCGCTGGAGGCGGAGATCTGCACCATCCGGAACCCCTCCTTCGCTACTTTCAAGAACTTCTATCAGCAGGGCAGGGAGGAGTACGAGACCAAGATCAACTCCAACGCCACGGCGGGAACTGCCGGCACCGCCTTCAAGGATGCCGCCGATCTGACCGCCAAGATCACCGCCGCTACCAATAAATATAAGGCGAATCCCGACGGCGGCGCGCCCATCCTCGCTTTTGAGACTGCGAATACCCTCTCCGCAGGAAAGGGAGCCGCAGGCTATCTGAATGTCCGCCAGAGCGGAACCAAGCACGATCTGCGGATCCTGCTCTCGACCACGGGCGATGTTACCGAGGCCGACGTAAAGCTCGCCTTCACCGGCAGCGTGTCCGGCGTGGAGACGTCCATCGGAAAGGGCGACAGCAAGTTTGTTGAAATGTCCGTCATTCATGCCGCGGACGTGGCATATACGCCCGTGGAAGGCGGAAAAATCTACAGTCTGGTGATTCCCGGACTTGCCGAGGAATCCTGGACGAAATTGACCGTCACGGTCACGAACGGAGGTAACACAATTTTGAACGGCTCTGTGAATTATACAGCGGTATTCGGCGAGAAGGTCGCCGCCGCCATCCCCTTCGCATCCCTCCCCGACTATCCCGACGGAACGGTCAGTCCCATCTATAACTGCGGCCCCGGCAAGGAAAACGATAAAACCGGCCTTACCGGAAACGAGAGCCAGATGGTTGTGATCTCCAAGACCACCGCCGCATCCTATGAGTCCTACATTACCAAATTGGAGGGAGCAGGCTACAAGAAGGAAGCCGAAAACGAGATTGAAAACAACCTCTACTGCTCCATGTCCAAGGGTGATACCCTGATCTACCTCTACTACACCGCAAAAACAAAAGAAACCCGGATCATCTGGGATCGCTCTTCCACCACGACGCTGTCCAAGCTGTCCACCGCCAAGACCGGAACGGGCACCACCGAGTTCTATCAGTATGCCATCGACTATACCAAGGCCACCGGTCAGACCTACGGGGACGACTACTGGCAGATCGATAGCGGCATGAACTATGTCCTCAAGCTCCCCGATAACAGCGTGTTCCTGATCGATGGCGGTCACGAGCGTCAGTCCAGCAAGGCGGCACTGGAGGCTTACGACAAATTCCTCCATGAGATCACCGGAACCCCGATGGGACAGAAGGTCACCATCGCGGGCTGGTTCTTCTCCCACGCGCACGGCGACCATGTCTACTTCGCCCACGCCTTTTTGGAGAAATATCACGCAAACTACGACCTGAAATGTGTCTACTATAACATCCCTTCTTATCACACCATCGGCGGAAGCTACGACAGCGGCACCTTCCTGATGAAGGATACGGTGAACAAGTACTATCCGAAGACAGACCATGTCAAGCTGCATACCGGACAGGAATTTGAGCTGCAGGGCGTCGGCGTTGAGGTGCTGTTCACCCACGAAGACTCGGTGAATTCGAACGGCAAATCTACCATCGGCGATTTCAACGAGACAACAACCGTAATCCGTTTCAATATCGACGGCAAGACCTTCATTATGCTGGGCGACGTGGCAACGGTAGCCGAGAACATCATCTGCAATATGTTCACGAAAGCCACGCTGAAATCGGACGCGATTCAGATCGCGCACCATAATTACAACAATCTGCCCAAGCTCTATCCCGCCATCGCAGCAAATCTGCTGCTGGTGCCCAACTCCAAGGAAAACTCGGAGCAGAGCCACAATCAGGTCAAGATTGATGTTGCGATTAAGGCGGCAACCGATCCGGTTATCCTCTACGAGGGCGATTATACCTATAAAATGACCGTTGAGGGCGGAAAGATCAAATACGCGCAGATGGATCGCTATACCGTAGGTATGGAGTTTACCGTGCCCGATCTGACCTATCCGGCCAACGGTCCCACAACGGCGGAAAAACCGGTATCCGACAGCATCCTTTCCGGGTTGACCAATCTGACCGACCGGATCATCGACAAATCGGGAATCGGTACCATCGGCGCCAACGGCGCGGAGGCTCCCCAGTGTATTCTGGACGGAAATACCGCGACCAAGTGGTGTGTAACAAGCGGCGCGCCCGCCTATGTGGCATGGAAGATGAAGAACCCCGTTACCCTGTCGGCATATCAGCTCTTCGCCGCGAACGACACAGAGAAGTTCCCCCAGAGAAGTCCCAAGAGTTGGGTACTCTACGGCTCCAAGGACGGCAAGACATGGGAGGTTATCGACGCGGTATTCGACGGCGGACTGTCCACAACCAACTATTCGGCGTCCACCTATAAGGTTGACAAACCCGCGCAGTATCAGTATTTCGCGCTGAAGTTCTTCTCCTTTACCTCGGGAACTACCATGCAGATTGCGGATATTGCCCTCTATGGGAAGAATTAACGAATAATCCAAAAAGATTGGAAGAAGTATGCTGCTTCTTCCAATCTTGTTTTTCCGCTGCCGTTTCTTGCCATCATGACCGACAAAAAAGCCGGAAAAATGTGGAATATCGTGGAAATTTGGACAGAAACTCCTGAAAATATTCGGGTATAATTCGATTTTTCCTCTTGACAAGCCCCTGAAAAAAATGTATACTGTATGTAAGTGATCCCACCAGAAACGGATTCTGCGGAAAAGACTCGAATCCGCGGGTAGCTTGAAAGGAATGATCATTATGAGAGTGAGAATGCTTGCACTGCTTCTGACGGTGCTGACACTGTTTGCACCGTTGCAGGGGCTGTTCGCGCTGCCTTCGGGAGCGGTGGAGTGGACAACAGACTACCGGATCTGGAGTCAATCCGACCCGCTGTGGGGGAGTACGAAGATCGGCACGAAGACCATGTCCTCTGTTGGATGTTTGGTTGTGGCGGTTGCGAAACTGATGGTGCACGCCGGACAGCGGGATCCTGCCGAATTCAATCCGGGCATCTGCCTTGCCGAGATGAAGGAGCGAAACATCTTCCACGGAACCAATTCCATGTATATCGGGATGCTAGCAGATGACTACTTCTCTACATACGCACCCGAACTGACCGAGGTCTACAACTCCGGAAACCTGTCCCAACCGCTGACCGAAGCGCAGGCCGCCGAAAATTTCCGGACGTTTATAGAGAATGACTACTATATCATCGTCATGACCAACACTGTCCGCAACACCACCCACTGGATGGCGGTAGACGACATTGTAGACGGACACGTCATGGTCATGGATAACAGAAAGGTTATCGACCTCTACGATGCCGCCGACTATAACGGAGTCGCCCGCTACCTTTTGGTGAAATATTCGGGCGAGTACGCCTATCCCGCCAGCGCGGGCATCAAGAAATCGGACAAGCCCGATCCCGGATCGCTGGACAGAACCGAGATTTACACGTCGCCCGATCAGCTCCGGATCCGCAGCACGCCCAGCCTGAGCGGCTCCGTGCTCGGCGGACTTGCCGAGGGCGAGCGGGTCAAAATCAAGGAGGTTGCCGTCGCCGACGGATACGTCTGGGGAAAGATGGACATGGGCGGCTGGTGCGCGATTTCGCTCTGCACCTACGTCAGCGGCTCGCTCTACTACGTTTTCTATGACGCGAATGGGGGCAGAGGCGCGCCGGGCTATCAGAAGAATCCCTATGATCTGACAATCACCCTCTCTGCCGACCGACCGGTTTGGGAAGGACATACCTTCCTCGGATGGTCAACCGATCCGAACGCACCCGTCCCCGAGTATACTCCCGGGGAGGAGGTAAACGTGAACGCCGACCTGACCCTGTACGCCGTCTGGGACAGGGCGCGCAGCGAAACCTATGTGGTTCCCGATCTGCTCCGGGTTCGCAGTAAGCCGAATCTTTCTTCCGCAAAACTGGGTAACCTTGCCGAGGGTACACGGATCACGATCTACGAGGCCGTGACTGCCGACGGCTACACATGGGGACGGCTGGAGAACGGCGGATGGTGCGCAATCTCCATCTGCGCCTATGTGGACGGTGCGCTGAACTACATCTTTTACGATAAAAACGGTGGCACCGGCGGGATCGCCTACCAACTGAATCCCACCGATCAGAGCGTAACGATTTCGGCGGATACCCCCACGAGAGAAGGTTATACCTTCCTCGGTTACGCCACGGCTCCCGATGGGGCGGTTGCCTACCAACCCGGGGATACGATCAATCAGAACGCCGATCTGACCCTGTATGCCATCTGGGGCGGGACATGCGAGCACGAGTATAGTGAGAGCGTTGTCGCGCCGACCGCGCAGAACGTTGGCTATACCGAGCATATCTGCACGCTATGCGGGGATCGCTATACGACCGACTATACCGATTCGCTGGGCGAGATCGTTCAGGAAAACGGCAGATTGTATCTGACCAAGATCATTGCGAAAGACTCGCTTCCCGGCGCGGACAAGCTTTCGGTAACCCTGAACGGAAATGCGGTGATCCTCGATTCCGAGACCGCCGCGATCTCCGAGGAAAACGGGCTGACCACCGTGAAAGCGGAGCTTTTCGGAGTTCCGACCGTCAAGGGAAGCGCGATCACCCTGAATCTGTCGCTTGGCGACTATAGCTGTGATCTGACCTTCACGCCCGCCGACGACGCGCCGGGCTACGACTTGGCAACCGTTTCGTCCTATCAAAAATACTATAATATCACCCTCTACAGCGATGCTGTGATCCCCTACGGTAAGAAGGTTACCGCCATCGCCGACGGAACGGGGAAGAGCTATGAATTCACCGTCAGCTACCGAAGCGGACGGAAAACCGTGCTCACCTGCGAGGAAATGGACGAGAATGTCCGGGTTCTCACCTTCGGCGGGGAAGGCTTCGCGGTGCTGATCACCGATACGAAGTCGGGGGTCAAGGTGATGTCCTGCCCGGACGATCAGTATTTTGCCCCCTACTATCAGACCAAGCGCAACGACGCAAACCCGAACCTCACCGATCTGCGCTTCGTAATTCTCGGAAACGCGAAGAAGCTGGAGACGGTGGAGAGCGCAGCAGTCAGCATTCAGTTCTATTCGAAGGGAAATGTCGTGAAGACGGTAGACGGGATCCTCGGCGGATCGGAATCGACCTATCAGATGTTCACCGCGCTGACCGCGTCGGGAGACATCTACGTCGCGGCAGAGGGAAGCGCAATCTTCGGACAGCAGGTTTCGGGCGTACCGTCGGGAGCCTTTGATCGGATCTCCCTTCGTATTACCGACCGCGCCACGGGAGAGAATCTGCTGGACGTTTCAATCAATACAAGCGTATAAAATCACGTTCGCCGGTTATTCGGCAAAAAATTCGGAAAGTACAAAGAATATTCAACAAAATCATAGGCGGAGTCTTTTTCGAAAGGCTCCGTCTGTTTGCAGGAGAGAAAGGAACTACCCCATGAAGCTGATCCATACTGCCGATCTGCATCTTGACAGCCCGATCCGCTCGGTAAACGATCCCGAGAAATCGGCGCGGCGCAGGGACGAAATTCTGCGCACCTTCGGGCGGATCGTCGAGCTTGCGGAAAGAGAGTCGGCGACTGCCATTCTGATCGCGGGCGATCTGTTCGATTCCGACCGTGTCACCGGCCGAACCCTTGGCTATGTGACCGAGCAGATCCGCCGCCATAGCGAAATCGACTTTTACTGCCTGCACGGCAATCACGACCGCTCCGCCTTCGGGGGTCTGCCCGATCTGCCCGAAAATCTGCACCTGTTTGAAGATAGCCTTCGCTGCTATCCTCTCTCTGACGGCGTGCGGCTGTACGGCTCGGAGAACCCCTATGCGCTGGCAAACGCCGATCCCTTTGACCCCGGCTGCTTCAATCTTGCCATGCTCCACGGCGATCTCTCCGATTTCGCCGCCGACCTGTCCGACCGGACGGATTCGCTACCGATTGGTCGGTTTGCCCGCAAGAATCTGGACTATCTGGCACTGGGTCATATCCATGGAGAATCGGAGGGACAACTGGACGAGCGGGGGATCTACCGCTATCCCGGCTGCCCCAACGGCAGAGGTTTTGACGAGTGCGGGGAGAAGGGCGTGATCCTTTTGGAGATTGTCGGCGGCGGATGCACGCAGCGATTTATTCCCCTGTCCGACCGGATCTATCACGATATTGCGGTCGATCTCACCGAGGCAGAAGGCATGTCCGAACAGCGGATCAAGATCCGGGCGGCTCTGTCCGGGATCCCGGAGCGGGACGCGGTGCGTCTGACGCTGGCGGGCAGTCGACCGGAGGATGCCCCTGTGGATCGACGGCTGATCGCCGATGAAATCGGGAGCTTTTTCGATCTGCGGATCTACGATCGAACGACCCTTGCCATCGACGAGAGCAAGCTGGCGGGCGAGATCTCCCTCCGGGGTGAATTCCTGCGGCTGGTACTGTCATCCGAAATGAGCGAGGAAGAAAAACGGCTGACCGCCCTCGTGGGACTTGCGGCACTGTCCGGGGAGGCGATCCCGTTATGAGACTGATTCGCGCCTATATCGCGGGATTCGGCAGGCTGACCGAGACCCGCATCGACTACGAGAAAGGGCTGACCGCCCTCTGCATGGAGAACGGCTGGGGGAAAACCACTCTCGCCTACTTCCATAAAGCCATGTTCTACGGTCTGGATAGCACCGGAAAGATAAAAGGCGACATCAAGGAGCGGGAACGCTATAAACCGTGGACGTCCGCCCCCTTCGGCGGATGGTTGGAGTTTTCCGTTGATACGCCGGACGGCGAGCAGGCCTATCGGATCGAGCGGGATTTTGGCGATAAGCCCGCCAAGGATCACTTCCGCCTGTTCACTCTGCCCGATCTGCGCCCCAGCGCCGATTATTCCGATCCCGTAGGGCTGGAACTCTTCGGATTGAACGCTGGCAGTTTTATCCGAACCGTTTTCTGTACGGGAACGCTGCGTACCCCTCCCCAGACCCCCGATTCGGGGCTGCTTGCCGAGCGGTTTGGAGAAAATCCCGCCGATAACCTGCAATTGGGCGCGGCGATCGCCAAACTGGAAGCCCGCCGGGTAGAACTGCAAACCAGAAGGGGAGATAACGGTAAAGTCCCCGATCTGCGCCGGGAAATTTATGCAATCGAGCGGCAGATCGCCGATTGTCAAGTCGCTGCGGATCAGGCGGAGCAGTATCGGAAGCGGCTGTCGGAAATCGCCGGACAGATCTCCCAGGACGATGCGCAGCTGGCGGAGATTCGGGAGAAAATCAACCAGCACGCAGAAAAGCAGACAAATGCCGCCCGTCTGGAGCACTATCATGGTCTGCTGAACCGCATAGAAGCCTTGGAAAAAGAGAAATCCACCGAGGAAGAGTTCTTCAAAGACGCCCCGTATACCGAGGAGGATTTGACCCGGCTGCAAAAGCAGGCAGACGATCTCCGGCTGGCAGTCGGAACCGCGAAGCAGGCGGAATCCCCTTTCGATGGGGAGCGGGAGTATACCGAGCTTGCCGAGCGCTTCCGAAGCGGACTCCCGGATGCCGACGCCCTGCGCGATCACGCGGAGATCGAGGAAAAACTCGCTGTCTGCCGACGCCGGGGGAGCGAAATCCGCGAATCTGCCGATTTTCACCGGCTTTCCGCACGCTTTTCGGGTCACACCCCCGAGGAACAGACGATAGATCGGATGATCAGTCTGGCGCAGGCGGTCAATAATGCTCCCGAACCGAAGTCTTCAGGGATGTTATCGTATATCGCAGGCGGGGTTCTGCTTCTTGCCGCAGTCGTCAGCCTTCTGCTGTTTGACGGGATCCTGCGTTTTGCGGCGACAGGGCTCTTCGGAGCCGCAGCAGCCGTGCTGATCCTTCTTCCGATCGTGAAAAACGGCGGTTTTAAACGCAAGACCGAACAGAAGGATCCCGCGCTGACCGCCTTTCTTGCAGAATACGGTATCAACGAGTCCGATGCGCTGTCGGAACTCCATAGACTCCGGCTGGATCTGACCTGCTATCGATCGGAGCAGGAAAAGCTGAAGGCAATTTCGGCAGAGAGCGCGAAGCTGTCCGCCGAGCTTTCGGAATTCCTCGAATACTATCAAGCCCCCAGCCGAAAGATCCTTGAGGACTGGGTGAAGCGTTACATAGAGCTGGATCGCGCCCGCAAGGCGCATCGGAATCGCGCCAATACTGCCCGGATAGCGGCAGAGGAGCAGACTGCCCGACTTGGCGCGCTGCTTTCCCGCTATCCCGTGGACGGAGCCGATCCCGAGGCGGCCATTGCCGAAATCCGCAGACACGGATCTACCCTTGCCGCGCTTACCCAGTCGATTGCCACCGCGGGTCTGGATGCAAAGCAGTTTGCGGAGCAGTATGAATCAGCACTGGCGTCTGCGTCCGCCGATGAAGCGGACGCCCCGTCCCCGTCGCGCACGCTCGATGATCTGCAAAGGGAGGAAGCGGAGATTTCTGCCCATCGGGATCGCTGCAAGGATGAGAGCAGAGCGGCGGACAGTGCCCTGCAATCCTGCACCGAAGCTGCCGATCGGATGCTTCTCTTAACGGAGGATCTCCAGCGAAAGAAGGAGCAGTCGGAGCAGGCCATCGCCGCGCTTGCCGCCATCGAACGGGCGGAGGAACTGCTTACAAAAGCCAATCAGAATCTCTCCGACCGCTATCTGACCGGCGTGCAGGAGCGTTTTGCCGCCTACCTGCAAAAGCTGATGCCGAATGCGGACGAGTCGGCACGCTACCATATGGACGGCAGTCTCGCCGTACTTTCCGAAGAGGCGGGAAAGCAACGGACGTCGGGACTTTTGTCAGCCGGTAAGCAGGATCTTGCCGCGCTCTGCGCAAGACTTGCCCTTACCGATACCCTGATGGATCCGAAGGCGAATTTCCTGATTCTGGACGATCCCTTCACGAATCTGGACGACGGCAGGGTAAAGTCGTCGCTGGCACTGCTTGGCGAGATGGCAAAAGACCGTCAGATTCTCTATCTTACATGCAGTCAAAGCCGGATGCCTGCGGGGACTGCGGAATAATGCAAAATCGGCTGTCGGAAGCTGTTTTCCGACAGCCGATTTTCGTCGGTGAAAGAAAAGATTCTTTTTTTACATGAAAGGATGTTGTAATGCACCGTATTATCTGCTAAAATGGGATTAAACATAGGGGAAATTTCGAATTTTTTCGGATTTCTCTCAAAATATGGAGGTATTATGAAAAAGTATTCAATTCTGACGGCGATTTCGCTGTTTACGGCGATGCTGCTCTGCGGATGCGGATCGTCCGCTCCGACTTCGACGACCGTCGAAAATACGTCGCAGACCGTCGGGCAGCCCGCGGATACGCTTCCCGAGGATAGCTGGATCAACCTGTCCGACTATACGGCGATTGTCTATTCCCAGAACTCTCCGGCAAAGCTGCAAAACTCGCTGTACTATTTCCGAAACGATATCTGGTCGATCACCACTCCCGAGCTCCGCGCCGAATCGGCCGATACGCCGACGCCGGAAGGGGAGAAGGTTATCCTTGTCGGTGAGACCTCGGATCCTGTCTCCGCGGATGCCGCCGCGCTGATCGCAAACTCCGAAAAGAAGCATAGCTACGCGCTTCTGTTCACCGAGGATCGGATCGCCATCGTCGGAAGCGATGCCGACGCCGCTATGGTGGGTATGAAATATTTCCTGACCGCGTATGCGAAGTCTGCCGACGGCAGCCGGATCCCGGCAAATGCCGGCGATCAGTACGTTGGCGGATATGACGACGAGATCACGATTTTCCAGAATCTGGTTCAATGGGAGCTGGAAATGACCTCCGTGATCGAGGCGCCGACCAAAAAGGATGTGTCCGCGACGCTGAAATATCCCTCGATCATCGAACTGAACCATCAGTCCGACGAGAGCAAAAACGGAATCCTGATCGCCACCGGCGAACGGTGGCTCGGCGATCACCTGTGCCCTGTCTATCGCAGCACCGACGGCGGAGCGACGTGGGAACACGTCACCGGCCTTGCCGATCCCTTCCACGAGGGCGTGCGGACGGCTTTCGCGCCCTGCGTTTTCGAGCTTCCCGTGCAGGTAGGCGATATGCCTGCGGGAACGCTCATCCTCGGATCCGATTCGATCAATGACAGCTGGACCGCAGTTTATATCGTCCTTTACCGCAGCTTTGATCAGGGACTTACATGGGAGGCTTTTACTACCTTGGCAGGATCGTCCGTCGCGGAGAGCGGATCGAATTTCGCTGTGTGGGAACCCACCTTCGTCTGCACCGAGGATGGTACGCTGATTGTTCATTACTCGGACGATGCCGATCCGGTGTATAATCAGAAACTGGTCTTAAAATACACCAAGGACGGCGTGAACTGGAGCGATCCCGTGGAAACGGTCGCGCTGAACGATCACGGTCTGCGCGCCGGAATGCCGGTAGTGACACGTTTGGGCGATGGGCGCTATATGATGGTCTACGAGGCCGTAGGAATGGCGGGCAATCCCCTCTACTGCAAGTTCACCGACGATCCGATTAACTGGGGCGATCCCTCTAATCCGGGCAAACTGATCCGTTCGGGAAGAAAATCCCTTGCGGCGACGCCGGGGGTGGCGTGGTCTCCGGTAGGCGGCAAGGACGGCATGCTGGTGGTAACCGGCTGGCGGATGGCGACCGGAACCAGCAATACCGGATCGGACATCTTTGTCAGCTTCGACGGCGGCAGCAACTGGACCGCGATCGACAACTACTATAGCTACACATGGACAAACGATAACGACACATGGGGCTACAGCGCGAGCATTTACTTCTCGGACGACGGGGAAACCA
>CAYOON010000010.1:0-15857 GCA_964405595.1 uncultured Lachnospiraceae bacterium
TCTCTGCCCCGATTTTGGTATCGCAGCAAACGTAATCCTTCAGATCACCCTCATAGATCACTTTCCCGTCAAGGTTCGACAGGTCGATCGGGCGGATCAGGCTGTACGGACTGTCAAAATCGCAGATTCCCGCCTCGTCCAGCGTCTCGGATACGAACTGGGAGCAGGTATAGTGCGCCGGTCTGGAATCGGCGATCCCCACGGCGTTGAGGAAGAGTCCCCGGACGTTGTATTTCAGCTCCTTCCGATTCTCCCAGAAATCGTTCAGCTTTTTTTCTACCCTATTCTGCTGATCGTCGGTAACGGGGATGGCGATGATCCGTCCCGGAACGTGGGTACACCGCCGATAGAATTTATCGGTGAATCTTTCCTTCCTGTATTTTCCGTAAAAGGGGAAACGGGAGTACTTTCTGCCGAAGGAAAACATCGGAGACAGCTCGGGCGAGAGCGCCAGAGCCGAATGGGTATACGGCTCCCTGGTGACCATATGTATGATGTCAGAAACCACCGACTGCGGGTGGGAAAGTACCAAATAAACGTATTTCTGACTCTGTTCCATGAATGCTTTCCTTTATTTTAACGAATCGGAATTGCTCCGTACCTATATTATACTCACTCTTATACGCTTTGTCAATACGTTTCTGGCGATTTCGCGGCGGTTGTCCCGACAATTTCCGTCTGCTTTTCCGGATTCATTCGTTTATGGATGATTTTTCCGAACGAATCATCTCTTCAACGATCGCCGCTGTCTCATAGATGATCTGCGGACAGGGACGTTTCCGGTAATAGTCGGCCGAACGCTTTTCGGGGGTCGGAGCCGACGCGCCGGCGGGCAGTCCGAGCAGATCTCTGCACACCACCGATCCGTTTTTTATACGGCATCTCTCCGCCATCTGCTGGATTCTCGCGTATTGCGCCGATTTTGCCCCGTGATCTGCCGGATCGGTGCTTCCCAGCAGCGCGTCCAGCACCATCACCCCGCCGATGAAGGCACCGCAGGTCTCCCGCAGTCTGCCGATTCCGCCGCCGTAGCCGCAGCACAGCCGCATCAAGGTATCAAAATCAACTTCCATCAGGTCGGCAAAGGCGCCGACCACCGACTGCGCGCAGTTATATCCTTCCAGAAACAGCCGTTTGGCGTACTCGGCACGGCTTTCTCCCGGTTTAATCATAGTTCTTTCCTCCTAGGCCCGTTTTCCATATTCTACCACGATTCTCCGCCCCTGTCAAGATCTCCGGAATTGAAAACAATTCGTGAACCTTTTCATTTTCCCTTGACAATCGTAAAATATTGCGTATAATACGATTAGTTAGAAAACTAATTAAAAAGGAGGTTCAATTTGCATGAGCGCAGACAATCGGGAACATCATCCGACTCCCATGATGCTGATTAACGACTGTTCCAGACAGTTCCGGCACCGGATGCGCAAATTTGCCGACGACGCGGGAGTTCCTGACGGCTATCGGGCACTGCTGATGCACCTTGCCTATGCGAAAGCCCGCGGCGAGGACACCATCACCCAGTACGAGCTGGCAAAGCATACCCATCTGACCCCGCCCACCGTATCGGTCACCCTGCAAAAGATGGAGCGGGACGGCTATATCACCAGAGTTCCGGATGAAACGGATATGCGGCAGATGCGGGTAGCGCTGACCGACAAGGGACTTGCCGTTGACCGTGCCAATCACCAAAAAGCAGTCGAAATTGAGGGGATCGCAACAGCTGGGCTGAGCGAGAGCGATCTTGCCGAGCTGACGCGGCTGCTGTCCGTTCTCAACAAAAATCTGATGGGGGACGAACCCCCGAAACCATGTGGAAAGGAATGAATTCAATTTGAAAAGATGGTATAAGTACATCCGACCCTACCTGCCCTTCTTCATACTGGGGCCCATCTGTATGATCGTGGAGGTCATCGGTGAGATCGTGATGCCGCAGTTTATGAAGATGATTATCAACGGCGCCAACGAAGGTACGCTGACCGTTGCGAAATGTATCGGCATTGCCGGACTGATGATTCTGGTCGCCCTCTGCATGATGGCGGGCGGTGTCGGCGGATCCTATTTCGGCGCAAAGGCGTCGGTCAACTTTGCGGCCGACCTGCGCTCCGACGTATTCTCGAAGGTGCAGAAATACTCCTTCGCCAACATCGACAAGTTCTCCACCGGATCGCTGGTGACCCGCCTTACCAACGACGTCACCCAGCTGCAAAACATCGTCAACATGGCGCTTCGGATGCTGCTGCGCGCGCCCGGTATGCTGATCGGCGCGCTGATTATGGCGATCATCATGAAGCCCTCCCTGTCGGTAGTCTTCGCGGTCACCATCCCGCTGATGCTGATCTCAATTCTCGCCATCGTGAGAACCGGATTCCCGCGTTTCTCAAAACTGCAAACCAAGGTTGACGGTTTGAACTCCATCGTACAGGAAAACGCAACCAACGTCCGAGTGGTAAAATCCTTCGTCAGAGAGGATTATGAGAGGAAAAAATTCCAACGCGCCAACGGCGACCTGAAGGATGCCGGGCTTTCCGCTATGAAGGTCATGATCTTCATGCAGCCGGTCATGACTCTCTTCATGAATCTGACGACCCTCGCCGTTATCTGGTTCGGCGGCAAAATCGTGCTGTCGGGCGACATGGATGTGGGCGATCTTTCCGCCTTTATCACCTACGTTTCGCAGATTCTCTTCGCGCTGATGATGGTTACCATGATGTTCATGATGTCCTCCCGTGCTTTGGCCTCCGCCAAGCGTATCTGCGAGGTGCTGGACGAAAAGCCCGACCTCACCGACAAGAGTGCCGCCTATCCCGAGGCAACCGTCTCCGGCGGCAGAATCGAATTCCGGGACGTCAGCTTCCGCTACTACAAGAACAGCGAGGGCATGGTGCTGGATCACATCAACCTGACCATCCAGCCGGGTTCCACGGTGGGCATCATCGGTTCCACCGGCTGCGGCAAGACCACGCTGGTCTCCATGATCCCCCGACTGTACGACGCAGACGAGGGCGAAATCCTCATCGACGGCATCAACGTCAAGGACTACTCTCTCTACAATCTCCGGGAGGGCGTGGGCATGGTGCTCCAGAAGAACGTACTCTTCTCGGGCTCCATCGAGGATAACCTTCGCTGGGGTAACGAGCTTGCCACCGAGGAGGAGATCTACGCCGCTGCCGAATCGGCACAGGCGGATAAGTTCGTCAAGGGCTTTACCAAGGGCTATCAGACCGAACTGGGTCAGGGCGGCGTCAACGTATCGGGCGGTCAGAAGCAGCGTCTGTGTATTGCACGCGCTCTGCTGAAGAATCCGAAGATCCTGATCCTCGACGACTCCACCTCTGCGGTAGACACCGCCACCGAGGCGCAGATCCGCAAGGCGTTCAGAGGCGAGCTTGCCGATTCCACAAAGATCGTCATCGCGCAGCGGATCACCTCGGTACAGGATGCCGATCAGATCATCGTTATGAGCGACGGTCGGATCACCGGTATCGGCAGCCACGACGAGCTTTTGAAGACTAACACCGAATATCAAGAGATTTACGAATCCCAAGTAGGAAAAAAGGAGGCATAAAATCAAAAAAGCTACGTTTTTTTGATTTTACCAAGTTTGCGGTTTTGTCGGCTCCGCCGACAATTTCGCGCAAGACGCGAAACCGCCGCAAACTTGTAACCAATGAAGAAAGGAATGAATCTATAAGATATGGCACGTTCACTCGAAACTTTACAAAATCAATATAATTCTTCTGCCTCCGCACCCAAAGGCATGGGGCCTGGCGGGGGACCGCGGGGCGGAGGACCCGGACCAGGCGGTCCCGGCGCACGGGGGATGGGCGGCAAACCCAAGAACACCAAGCACACCGTCAAACGTCTGCTATCCTATGTGGGACGCTACAAATACCTTCTTCTGCTGGTGGTCTTCTGTATGCTCCTCAGCACGGTATGCTCTCTGATCGGCTCCTACATGCTTGCGCCTATCATCAACCGCATTACGCTTGCAATCGCTCCCAACAAGGAAATCAACTGGAGTCTGCTGGAGATTGCAGCCGATAATGTAATCACCCGGCTTACTGATCCCATTCGCGGTCTGATGAACATATCTACCACAGCGGGCGAGGTTTCGCTCTACATCGCTACGGCTCTTCTGATCCTTCTCTGCGTGTACCTGGTAGGCGTTCTGATTACCTATATCCAGAGCCGCCTGATGATTCACATTTCCCAGAGCTGTATTGAGCGGATCCGCAACGATCTTTTCAGCAAACTGCAATCGCTTCCCGTCCGCTATTTTGACACCCATCCCACCGGCGAAATCATGTCCCGCTATACCAACGATGTGGACAATATCGACACCATGCTGAGTAACTCGCTGACCTCGCTGGTATCGGGTGCCATCACATTGATCGGCACCTTCGTCTTCATGGTTACCACCAACTGGATTCTGACGCTGATCACGGTCGTGTTCATCCCGATCTTCGCCTTCGGCGGCGGGGCTATTGCCAAGGCATCCCGCAAGTACTACGGCGGACAGCAGGCGGCACTGGGCGCGGTCAACGGCTACATTGAGGAATCGGTCACCGGGCAGAAGGTGGTCAAGGTCTTTAATCACGAGGAAACCTGCGTGGAGGAGTTTAACACTCTCAACGACGATCTTCGCGGAAAGCAGTTCCGTGCGCAGTTCTACGGCGGTATCATGGGACCGATCATGGGCAACACCTCCCAGATCAGCTATGCCGTCACCATCGGCGTGGGCGGTATCATGATGTGTACCTCGGGCTTCTCCGCGGGTGGTTTGACGGTATTCGCGAACTACTCCAAGCAGTTCTCCATGCCCATCAACACGATTTCCCAGCAGATGTCCACCGTCTTCTCCGCCCTCGCGGGTGCCGAGCGGGTATTCGCCGTCATGGACGCCGATCCCGAGGCCGAGGACGCAGCCGACGCCAAGGATATGCCCGGAATGAAGGGCGACGTTCTGCTGGACGACGTCACCTTCGGCTACAATCCCGACAAGGTGATTCTGAAGCACATCTCGCTGTACGCCCATCCGGGACAGAAGATCGCCTTCGTGGGCTCCACGGGTGCCGGAAAGACCACCATCACCAATCTGCTGAACCGCTTCTATGATATTAACGAAGGTTCAATCACCATCGACGGCGTGAACATCACCGACATCAAGCGGGAGGTTCTGCGGTCGAACATCGCGATGGTCTTGCAGGATACCCACCTGTTCACGGGAACGGTCATGGAGAACATCCGATACGGCAGACTGGACGCCACCGACGATGAGGTTATTGAGGCGGCAAAGACCGCGTCGGCGCACTCCTTCATCATGCGGCTGTCGGACGGCTATCAGACCATGCTGGAGGGCGACGGGGCGAATCTGTCCCAGGGACAGCGTCAGCTGCTCAATATTGCCCGCGCCGCACTGTCCAAGGCGCCGATTCTGGTATTGGACGAGGCTACCTCTTCGGTCGATACCCGAACCGAGCGGCACATCGAGCACGGTATGGATCGGCTGATGAAGAACCGCACCACCTTCGTGATCGCCCACCGTCTTTCTACGGTACGCAACGCCGACGCCATCATGGTACTGGAGGCCGGCGAGATCATCGAGCGCGGCAACCACGATCAGCTGCTCGAAATGAAGGGTCGGTATTACGAGCTTTATACCGGAAAGAAGGAACTGGATTAACTAAAAATTCACCTCCCCTGAAAAGCAACCTTTTCGGGGGAGGTGAATTTGTTTTGGCATCAAGCTTTGGTAGAAAGCTCGGTAATCATCTGATAAATCCTTTGGACATCCGGGATTCTTTGGAAGCTTCGCTCCCACTTATCCGACTCTGAATTCAAACTTGCAGTCGATCGGTCATCGGTCGGCTCGAAAAAGATGGTTCCGCTGCCGTCTGCCGCAGTCTCAATCTGAATTCGATTCAGACCGGTAAGCTGATAGGCCGTGCATTTAACCCTCTTTTTTTGAACCTTCAAAATGAGGACTCGTCTGTCCGTCAGTGCGTACAGGACGTTTTTCTCTCCGCGAAGCGCCACGCACAGCGTTCCGATCAGGAGAGCCCCTCCCAAATAGAAAGGGATGAAGAAAAGCAACGTGAGCAACTCTGCGAGGCTGCTTTCCTCGTTTACAATTTCAAAAATCGTCCCGATCGCCGTTGTGACCGAAGCAAACAGAACCATCCCGATCCACACCGTGCTGAAAGCGATCAAAAACAGCGTACTTAAGTTCAAAACATCCTTGATTCTGCGCTTTCCGGGTTTTCCTGTCCAAAGCAGGTTCTCGTCAGCAGTAAGGTTCTGTCGGATAATCGCCAGATCCTGCCGCACGGTTTCACCGGGATCCGCTTTTCTTCTCATGCCGCGCCTTCCTTTCGATCAGATGTCGATGCGAATACTTTGTTTCCTATCGGTTAGTCAGCGAAATATGCCTCAAGGATGGTAAAGGTACCGGTAGAATCGGTAGCACCGCCGTCTCCGAACATGATGATGACCTTGTTCGCGTCAGCCTTTACGTTGTTCAGATCGATGGTGAGCTCTTGCTCGGTGCCGTCAAAGTTCATCGTCTTCTCGTATGCCTGATCGTCGAAGGGCTTGATCAGCAGGCTCTTGCCGGATTCACCCTTGATCTTCAGAACCAGTTTGCTCTGACCGGTATAAACATCGGAGATGTCTACCTTCATGTTCACCCAAGAGAAGCCTGCATAGCCGTAACGGTTTGCGGCGTAGTCGTAATCCTCTTTGGTATAGTCAACCTTTACGGTTCCGTCACTGTTGGCAGTGATTTCGTAGTAGACGTTTCCGTCTTCCTCGTTGTTGTCTGCCCAGCCGGTGATCGAAGCCTTGGCAGGCGTATCAGGCTGATCGTTGCCCGTTGTGGTTGCGGGCGTGCTGACTGTCGTGGTTGCGGGCGTGCTTGCCGTTGTGGTATCGGGCGTACCATTCGTCGTGGTTGCAGGCTTACTGCTTGTGGTCGTCGCGGGCTTATCCGATGTTGTAGTTGCCGAAGAGTTGACGGGAGTGTTGCTGCTCTTTGCGGCAGTCGTGGTTCCTTCGCTGTCCGATCCGCAGGATGCAAGCGTTGCGATCGTCATTGCGGATACGAGAAGAAACAGTGCGATTTTTTTCATAAAAAAATCATCCTTTCTTTGTTTTTTCGCGGATCTTTTTGATCCGGCGGATATTATACCACAAAAAGCCGGATTTGTCAAGTACCTGCGCAATATTCGTCGGCGATCCGGCAAAATCCCATCAAATAGGCAAGAAAAACCCCGCCCGAAGGCGAGGTTTGTTCATGGATCAGTTATCTGTCGGCAGAAATCGTGCGATTTCGGCATGTGGGTGCTTACTCCGGCTTGATAATTTCCTGAACCTGCGGAAGCGCGCTGATCAGCACGGCAGCAGTGGCCGTCAGGATGATTTCGGGAATCATATATACGCCGTTGTAAACGATCGAGTAAACCCATGTGTTGGACAGGTTCAGTCCGATGATCTCTCCGAACGACTTCCAGACAACAGCCCCCGAAATCACAGAGGACACATATCGGAAGAAAAGCGCCAGAGCGGTGCCGAAGCAGAAACCCAGCCGTCCCTTTCCTCTGAACATGCCCGCAAGTCCCAGAACTGTAAATGCAACGATATAGTCGAAAAGAATCATTCCAACCCATGCCTTTGCATCCAGTCTCCAACCCATTGCTTTGGGCAAATCAAGGAAAAGCTGGATCGCCGAGTAGCAGAACCCGGTTCCGAGTCCCCAGCCAAGCCCGTACTTGATCGAAATCAAGCAGATCGGAAGCATGGACAGAAGTGTCATTCCTCCGCCGTTGGGCAGCTCGAAAAATTTGACGTAGCTCAGGACGAACGCCAGAGCCAGCATGATCGCGGAAGTCGTCAGCTTCCGCAGATTTGAGTTTCTCATACAGAAACCCTCCTTAAAATAAAATATTCCGCACCAAATTTCATCGGGCGGAATATCTTACGTTATCGGATAACGTTACATATATAACATATGAAGATAATCTCCCTACGACGGCATTATCCGTATCAGGTTAAGGGTTCGAGTTTCCTCATCTCAGCCGCCGGATCTTTCTTTTACAAGACCGTGAGCAGCACCCCTGACTATATTCGGTTCGGTATTTTCTATTATACACGTTTCGACCGCGTTTGTCAATAAAAATTTACAAAAAAACCACAAGTATTTTTTATAAAAATTTACCGAACATCTTGACAAGTAGGGGTAAAATATTGTATAATAAATCCGATAATACTTTTAGGAGTGAACACGATGAAAAAATTGCTATTGCCTTTGCTGATTCTGTCTCTCTCTTTGTCGCTGATTGCCTGCGGCGGCAATAAGAAGCCGGTTGAAACTTCCGGCACGCAGGACGGCACTGCTGCTACCACAAAAGTCGGTCCCATAGGTCCCAATCTGCCCGATACAATCGACGAAGCAGACGCCTACAAGCTCGGCGCGTTCGTATCCTATGCCGAGGACGACAACTTTACTTACAAAATTTATAAAGAAGGAGCCGCCGTATCCGGATTCAAGGGCAGCGGAGAGGTAACCGTTCCCGACTCTATAAGCGGTACCGCTGTGAAGGTAATCGGCAGAGACGCCTTCCGCGGAGTCGACAATCTGACGAAGATTACCCTTCCCGCAGGCTGCACACAGATCGCACAGAACGCTTTCTACATGTGCTCCGGGCTCACCTCGATTACCGTTCCTTCCGGATGCACAGTCGGCGACAAGGCATTCGCTTACGCGACGTCGCTGACCGAGGCCAATGTTCAGACCGACAAAATCGGAACCGGCATCTTCTACGGATGCAGCGCGCTCAAGAGCTGCACGCTTCCCGCGTCGCTGACCGTGATTCCGAATCAGACCTTCTACGGATGCAGCGCGCTTTCGTACAGCATCCCTGCCGGCATCACCATGATCGGCTCGGAAGCATTCTTCAACTGCACCTCGCTGACCGAGATCGTAATTCCCGACAGCGTACACGCGATCGGCGATTACGCTTTCTATAACTGCACCGGCGTTACCAAGCTGGTTCTGCCCGGGACTCCCGCTGACACGTCCGTAATGGCACTTGCGGCCGACGCCGATGAGGGCGAGGATGCAGGCATGGACGCTCCCGAAACACCCGGCAGCACCGCGGCTCCCGGATCTACCGCAGCCCCCGCTTCCACCGTCCCCGCAGTACCGAAGATTCCCGAAAACGGTCTGGTTCGCATCGGCGACTA
Organism: uncultured Lachnospiraceae bacterium; assembly: GCA_964405595.1. Lineage (GTDB taxonomy): Bacteria > Bacillota > Clostridia > Oscillospirales > CAG-272 > CAKSQF01. The sequence continues at coordinate 9,244 of CAYOON010000010.1, forward strand.
CGCATTCTACAATCTGTCCGGCGTAACGGAAGTAAGCATTCCCTCCTCGGTAGTCTACATCGGCGTATTCTCCTTCTCGGGTACAGGCATTACCTCGGTGGAGATTCCCGCTATCGTTCCCGGCGTTACCTATGAATACCAAGAAGTCGGCAGCGTAACCTCCAGACTTAGCGTCGGCGCATTTGCCAACTGTCTGGGACTTACCGAGATCACCATTCCCAATACCTTCACCGAAATTCCCGATATGATCGTCTACGGATGCAAGAATATCACCAAGGTGAACTATAACCCCGAGATTACCCGAATCGGAAAGGCCTCCTTCTCCGGAACCGCTTTAACCGAGGTTCACATTCCCGATACGGTTACCGCAATCGGCGTGTCCTGCTTCGCAAACTGCACCAAGCTCGCCGATCTGAAGCTGGGTATCAAGGTTGCGAACATCAATGAAAGCGCTTTCTCCGGATGCACCTCTCTGACCAGTATCTCCATTCCCTCGGTTGTTACCACCATCGGCATAAGCTCCTTTGAGGGCTGTACTTCCCTTTCCGAGGTTACCTTCGAGTCCGATTCTATCAACACGATCTTCGGTAAGCAGTGCTTCTACAACTGCCCGAAGCTGATGAGTATTGTGATCCCCTCCGCCTGCACGAAGAACTTCAATACCAACTGTATCGGCTATGTTCCCGATTCCGAAGGCGAAGAGGGCGCTATGATCCCGCTTGTCGGCTTCAAGGTTACCGGCTATCTGGGCGGAACCTTTGAAAGCTACGCAAAGACTTATTCGAAAGATCTGACTGCCTATCTGCAGCGCACCGATCCCGAGCATTACGGCAAGGACGCAGAGCTTGTCGAGGACTTCCTGACCATCGTCGGTCTGCAGGGTCAGGCACCCTTCGCGGAATTCGAGTGGGACATGATTGAGCCCTCCACCGGCGAGGAAGCCGCTGTCTGCGGTCTGATTATCAAGAAGTACACCGGAAGCCGCGAGAATGTTTCGATTCCCGCAACCTTCCGTCTGAACGACAAGAAGGAAATCAGTCTCTACGGCGTTGACAGACGCGTTGTGGTCATCGAAGAAGGCGCGTTCGCGGGAAATACCGCTATCAAGTCGGTAACGCTTCCCACAACCATTGAAGAGATCCGGAAGGACGCATTCAAGGGCTGCACCTATCTTGAAACAGCGGATATGAGAGAGCTTTCCTCCCTGACTGTAGTCGGTGAGGGCGCGTTCCTGAATACCGCTCTGTTCAAAGTATATCTTCCCACCTCTCTGAAGGTCGATAACATCGGTCAGTACGCATTCTGCTTTGTTCAGACCGGCGACAGCGATCCTGCTGTTGTGGAGGTTGCTTCCTATGAATATAAGGCGACCGAATACGTTCGGGACAAAGAAGGCAACATCGAAGAGGATGATGACGGCAATCAAAAGACCGTCGTGAACACCTATACCACTGATGCCGAAGTTCCCGCAGACGCGATCAGCGTTGAGAAGATTGCCGTACCGCCCACCATTTACTGCAACGGTGCCGGCGGAACCAACTACGCCAAGAACAACGGTATCGCTTCCGCAAAAATCCCCGCAGAGGCCTAAAGCAATTATTCATCAGATAACGAAACTGCTGCAAATCTGAATTTGCAGCAGTTTTTTATGGTTCGATCGGTGAAACACAGCCCGATCGCGCAGATTGTTTCGATTTACGCGGAAATTCGAGCCATACCTATTCGCGCTATGCGGATTTTTGGATTTTTTTGCAAAAAATGCGAAAAAACTCTTGACAAACAGCGATCAAAAGTGTATAATTAACAGGTGAACGTCCGTCAAGACTACGGACGTCTCCTTACCGTAGACGAGATCTACGGTCGAAAGTCCATAGGGAGGTGTATAGAATGGAAAACAAACAGTCTTATGAAACTTTATTCGTCGTTGATCTTTCCAAAGGTGAGGACGCAGTAAAGGCTGTCGTTGAGAAGTTCACCGGGCTGATCGCCGCAAACGGTGAGATCACTTCGACCGCAGAGTGGGGCAGACGCAGACTTGCTTACCCCATTAAGAAGATGACTGAAGGTTACTATGTTCTGGTGAACTTCAACGCTCCGGCCGCATTCACGTCCGAGCTTGAAAGAATCTTCAACATTACCGAAGACATCATGCGTTCCATCGTCGTTGCAAAAGAAGCATAAGCGAAGAAAGGAGCAAGTAAAATGGCTAATTTCAATCTGAACAAGGTGATCCTTGGCGGTCGCCTGACAGCTGAACCCGAACTCAGAACCACTCAAAGCGGAGTTTCCGTGCTGACCTTTACGGTCGCAGTCAACAGAAGCTACCGTGCATCGGCGGATCAGCAGCCCCAGACCGATTTCATCACTGTCGTTGCTTGGCGTCAGACCGCCGAGTTCGTATCCCGCTACTTCCACAAGGGAAGCAGCATCTGCGTTCTCGGATCTATCCAGACAAGATCCTGGCAGGATCAGAACGGTCAGAAGCGGTACGCTACGGAGGTCCTTGCCGATGAGGTGAATTTTGTGGACTCCAAGAGCGAGTCATCCGGTTCCAGCTATCGCCAGAATAACAGCGCTCCCGCTTATACCCCCGACAGCTACGGCGAACCCGCTTATCAGAGCGGATCCGGGTCTGTTCCTCAGTTTGAAGAAATGTCCAACGAGGACGACCTGCCCTTTTAATCAAACCGAATAAGGAGGATACTCTATCATGGAGAACGAGAAAGAGATTCAGGGCGCTCCCGAGGCTGCTGCCGAGGAGTCCGCTGCTCCCGCTACGGCACCTGCCGCACCCGCGAAAGCACCCTACCGTCAGAATATGAACCACAAGAGAAAGAAAGTTTGCCAGTTCTGCGTAGACAGCGTAGCCGAAATCGACTACAAGGAAACCGCAAAACTCCGCAAGTTCATCTCCGAGCGTGCAAAGATTCTGCCCAGACGCGTTACCGGTACTTGCGCAAAGCACCAGCGTCAGCTCGCAATCGCCATCAAGAGAGCGCGCGTTGTCGCACTGCTCCCTTATGTAAGCGACTAATTTTTATAATGCAACACCGCTTTGCGGTGTTGCATTATTATATGCCCTGACCTGTCGGGGCGTGTTTTTTCATCCTCCGCTGATTCTGCCACCGGGCAAGGTCGCGCGAGTATTGGGTGGTTCTATGAGAAGAAACTTCCTATCATTTCAGCCGATTTCTCTCCGGTATTCTTGACTAATTTCCCATTTGTTTGTAAAATAGAATCATCCGAAGAACAGAAGAGGTCATTATTTTGAAACGATTTCTGCATTATCTGTCCCCCTATGCCTTTATGATGACGGTGGGCTTCTGCGTCAAGGCCATCGGAACCGTCGTGGAACTGTTCATCCCGTGGATTCTGTCCGAAATCATCGACAAAATCATCCCGACCAAGGACGGGAACCGGATCGTGCTGTTCGGCGGTCTGATGCTGATTTGCTCGATCATCGCCGTCTCCTTTAACATCATCGCCAACCGGATGGCGTCCCGCGTCGCCGGAAACTGCACCCGCGCCATCCGGCACGATCTGTTCGCCCATATCTCCTATCTGGACGCCGCGCAGGTGGACGAGCTGTCCATATCCTCGCTGGAATCCCGTCTGACCGTGGATACATACAACATTCATCAGATGGTCGGTATGCTTCAGCGGCTGGGCGTCCGCGCGCCCCTTTTGCTGCTGGGCGGAATCACCGTCACCTTCCTGCTGGACACCTATCTGACCCTCGTCATGCTCTGCACCCTGCCCTTCATCCTGCTTTCTGTTGTGCTGATCTCCCGGAAGGGGATCCCGCTGTACACCAAATCGCAGCAGGCGATCGACAACATGACCCGCGTGGTTCGCGAAAACGCCTCCGGTGTGCGGGTAATCAAGGCACTACGCAAGAGCGAATATGAGAAAGCCCGCTTTGACACAGTCAACCGGGACGCGATCCGGCGGGAAAAAGCCGCCGGCATCACCATGGCAGCCACCAATCCGCTGGTAACCCTCTTCCTGAACATCGGTCTGACGGCGGTCATCGTGGCGGGTGCCTATCTAGTGAACCGGGGGCTCAGTAGCACCGGTAAAATCATCGCCTTCATGAGCTATTTCACCATCATCTCCAACGCCCTGATCAGCCTCAGCCGGATGTTTACCGTCTCTTCCAAGGGTATCGCCGGAATCAAGCGGATCAACCGGGTTCTGGAGGAGGAACCGTCCCTCTGGGTCGAGGACGCCGGTTCCGAAGCCAAAATTTCCGGACAGAGTGCGGAAACACCGCATATCCGGTTCAATCACGTCACCTTTTCCTACAATAAGGACGCAAAATCGCCCACATTGTCCGATATTTCCTTCGAGCTTCTGCACGGACAAACGCTGGGCATTATCGGTGCCACCGGATCGGGCAAATCCACGCTGATTTCCCTGCTCTTCCGTACATACGACGCGGACGGCGGGTCGATCACCGTGAACGGCGTCGATCTGAAGCGCATTCCCACCAAGACACTGCGATCCTCCATAGGCGTGGTCTTCCAGAACGACTTCGTTTTCGCCGATACCGTCGCCGAAAACGTCCGCTTCGGCAGGGACGTGTCGGACGAGGGGATCTATGCGGCGCTGAAATCGGCGCAGGCGGAATACGTATCCGAATACCCCGACGGGACGGAGCATCCGTTGGACATCAAGGGAGCCAACTTAAGCGGCGGACAGCGGCAGCGGCTGCTGATCGCCCGTGCGCTGGCGGCAAATCCCGATCTGCTGATCCTCGACGACGCCTCCTCGGCGCTGGACTACCGCACCGACGCCGCCCTGCGAAAGGAGATCGCCTCGAACTTCGCATCCGCCACGAAAATCATCGTCGCCCAGCGGATCTCGTCGATCCGCCATGCCGACAAGATCCTCATGCTGGATCAGGGCAGAGCCATCGGCTACGGCAGTCACGAGTCGCTGCTGGCGGAATGCCCTGCCTATCGGGAGATCTACGAAGCACAGATGGGAGGTGGATTTACCGTTGATTAAGCAAAACTTACAGGAAACCGCCGGGGAAAAGGAGAAATTTACCAAATCCTCGGTGATGCTGCGGGTACTCTCCTACCTACCCGCCCACAAGCCGGAGCTGATTCTGGCGATTCTGCTGACCGTCGCCGCCAATCTGCTGGCACTGGTCGCTCCCGCTCTTTCGGGAAAGGCCATCGAAGCCATTGTGGAACCCGGGAACGTAAACTTCCCCGTGGTTCTGCGCTACGCCCTTCTGATGCTTACCTGCTATCTGCTCTCCGCCCTGCTCTCCTTCGCGCTGTCGGCGGTCATGATCAATCTGGGACGCAAGGTGGTCTACACCATGCGGAAGCAGGTCTTCGAGCATCTGGTGGATCTGCCGGTGGGCTATTTTGACAAGAATCAGACCGGCGACATCATCAGCCGGGTGTCCTACGACATCGACACCATCAACACCTCCCTGTCCAACGATCTGCTGCAAATCTGCGCCGGAAGTATCACGGTGGTGGGCTCGGCGATCATGATGATCTCGATCGCGCCCGTTCTGATGCTGGTTTTCCTCGTCACCATTCCCATTCTTATCGCATTCACGGTCTACCGGGTGAAGAAGGTCAAGCCCCTCTTCCGCGCGAGATCGGCGAAGCTGGGTGAGCTGAACGGCTACGCGGAGGAAATGCTGTCGGGGCAGAAGACCATCCGTGCCTACGGGCAGGAGGAGGTCATGATCGGCAAGTTCGACGTCCACAACGACGACGCCGTGGACGCTTACTACAAGGCCGACTATCAGGGCAGCGTGGTGGGGCCTTCCGCCAACTTTATCAACAACGTATCGCTGTCGCTGATCTCCATGTTCGGCGCCCTGCTCTTCCTGACCGGGCGCATTGCCGTCGCCGATCTGTCCACCTTCATTCTCTACTCGCGGAAGTTCTTCGGCCCCATCAACGAGACGGCGAACATCATCAGCGAGATCCAGTCGGCCACCTCGGCGGCACGGCGAATCTTCATCCTGCTGGATCAGAAGGTCGAAAAGAAGCCCGAGCCGGGCGATCTGATCCTGACCGGCGAGAGCGGTCGGGTGGAGCTGGAAAACGTCAGTTTCGGTTATACGCCCGACAAGGTCGTTCTGTCGGATCTGACGGCGGTCATCCCCAAGGGGAGCAAGCTCGCCATCGTGGGTCCTACGGGATCGGGCAAAACCACCGTGATCAATCTGCTCATGCGCTTCTACGACGTGAACTCCGGCGAGATCCGCATCGACGGCAGGAACAGCGCGTCAGCCACACTGGACAGTACGCGATCCTGCTTCTCCATGGTCTTGCAGGAAACTTGGCTGTTCGAGGGGACGATCGCCGAGAACATCGCCTACAGCCGTCCGTCCGCCACTCGTGAGGAGATCATCAAAGCGGCAAAAGCGGCGAAGATTCACGATTACATCGAGAATCTGCCGAACGGCTACGACACCCTCCTGGACGAAAACGGCGTGAACATTTCCAAGGGTCAGAAGCAGCTTCTGACCATCGCCCGCGCCATGCTGTCCGAATCGCCGATCCTGATTCTGGACGAGGCGACCTCCAACGTGGACAGTCGCACCGAGCAGCTATTGCAGGAGGCCATGGACGCGCTGA
>CAYOON010000011.1:0-15273 GCA_964405595.1 uncultured Lachnospiraceae bacterium
ATGCCGTTCCAACTCTCCTCATCGGAGGCGTAGTAGACGGAAAGACCGCTGTCCTCGTAGAATACATAGCCGTATATATCCGAGAGAGAAGCAGGAAGATAGACTTTTTGAAGACTTCTCGCGTTCCTGAAGGCGTGGATGTCGATATATCTGATCCCCTCGGAAACCACGATCTCTGTGACGCCGTTCTGGTTCCTGAAGGCATACTTGCCGACCATGCTGACCGTTTTCCCGTGAATTTCGGCGGGAATTATAACGCTCTTACCATACATCTGATTGTATCCCATAATGGACAGCGTACCGTCGCCCCGATCCTTGTACAAAAATCCGCCCGGCTGCGTGACAAAAGCGCGAATCGAGAGAATCGCCGCCATAGAGATGCCGATCAGCCCGAAGCACAGATAGGTAAGGCTGCGGATCCGCTTGTGACTTCTCGCCCGACGAGCCTTTTCTTCCGCCTGCTTTTGCAGCAGATTCGCACGGATGGTCTGATTGTATCCCAGCAGAAGCTCCCGATACTTTTCGTCCGCGAAACGCAGTGCCTTCATGAAACGCAGATCGGTGTCCAGCGGCGTATTCCGATTTACGATGTCCGCCTCGTCCTCCACGTCCATTTCGTCCAGGATCTTGTCGATCAGCCCTTCGGCGATCTCATTGTCGGTTTGCTCGAACCGCTCTCCCCGGACGGTCAGCGACGCTGCGGCGATACGGGTACGGATCCCCTCGGACAGGTCGATCAGTTCACGGGTCAAAATGGTGATTCTGGCACCGTTTCCGCCGAGGATAGCGTTCTCAATCTCGATGCACTGGGCGGACAGCTTGGACTCCAGCGTGTCGATCTCGCTTGAAAGCGTGGGATCAATCGTGTCCAGCAGTCCGGCAAGCTCCAGCATGGCATCCCGCATGGCGGGACTCTCGGTTTTCTCGGAAAGCTCCCGCAAATAGCCGCAGTAACGCGACAGCGCGTCGGAGTCGGCCTCTGACGCGGTCACAGGCTCGGGAATCACGAAATCCTTGGGGGAGGGAAGCAGAATCAGAACGATATGGAGGATCAGCAGGAGCAGATCGACCGCGATAACGGTCGCAATCCCGATTTTTCCGTGGGAGAGCAGCACGACGAAGAGCAGGGAACAAATATAAGTCAGCAGATAGGGGATGCAGAGGGCGGCGGATAGGGGAAGTCCAAAAAGTACCGAACGCTTTTCGGTTTTTCCCTCCGGGGTGAAGAAAAATGTTCCGATCTGAATCAGAATCGGGAGTCCAAGCCCGATAAAGATCGCGTACAGGATCGTCTGTTGGACGCTCATCGAATCAATCAGCTTCACGCTGTTCAGATAGGCGTCGTAGTAGATTCCGTTTCTGCCGTTGTACAGGAAGAATGCCAGCGGAAGAAAGGCAAGATAGCTTGCGGCAACGAGAAAGATCCGGATAGTATCGTGTTTTTTCATGGGTTTTCCTTTCAGAGCGGGAGCTTTACCAGTTGTCCTTGGTTTTGTCCTCGGGAATGACGGCAGTCATTGCCTTGATTGCGCACTCGATCATGGCGTCGTCGGGCTCAAGGACGGTGATATGCTGGAGCGCTACGCCGGGGGCGGAGATGATCTTTGTCAGGATGTTGTCATGCCGTCCCGCAAACTTGATCAACTCGTAGCCGAATCCGACGGTTATGGGCAGAAGGAGAATCTTGATGCCCGAGCGCAGGAAGGGGTTGTCCACTCGGATGAAAAAGCCGATGAAGATGCTGACGATCAGCATGAGGATCAGGAAGGAGGTTCCGCATCTGGGATGGAATCTGCCTTCTTTCCGAATATTCTCCACCGTCAGCGGATGACCGTGTTCGTAGCAGAAAATGGTCTTGTGCTCCGCGCCGTGGTAGCGGAAGGTACGGCGGATGTCCTTCATGAAGGAGATCGCCCACATATACAGCACCAGAAGCACGATCTTGAGCACGCCCTCAAAGGCCGATCTTCCCAGCCACATAAGGTTCGAAAGCGAATCCTTGTCTCCGAAGATCACACCGCCGAGGAAGGAGGGAACGAGAACGAACAGACCGATCATCAGTACCAGCGCAAACAGAACGCTGAATACCGTGATGATTCCCATCACGAAGGCGTTGCTTTTTTCGGATTTTCCCTCTTGCTCCGACTGCTTCGCGCTTTCGGAGGGCTTCTCGCTCTGCGTGTCCGCCTTCACTGCGGGTTCGGGATCGGCTGCGGGTGTATCCGTTCCGGTGTTTGCGGGATCTGCCGATTCCGCTTCTGCCTGATCAATCACATCTGCGATCGACTCTTCGGCGGGAGCGTCGGGCTCCTCCAGCGCGTCGGAGATGGCGATGTCCGCCGACTTGAGCATACACTTGTAACCGAGAACCAAGGAGGAGACCATCCCGTATACGCCCCGGATAATGGGGAGCTTGCAGATTTTCGGCACCTTGGAGGAGGTTTCCCACTCCTCGGTGATAATTTTCCCGGATGCGTTTCTGACTGCCATGGCGGTCTTTTCGGGACCCCGCATCATGATCCCCTCGATCAGAGCCTGACCGCCGATGGACGTTTTCTTGTTTGCCAATTTTTGATTCCTTTCAGAAAAAGAATTATATACCATTATTCTAATACGCAATTGTGAACTTCGTATGAATGATCCGTGAAAATACGGGATAGATCGGTGAAAAAGGAGCGCGGAATAAAGAAATACGAAAATTTGTGAATATTCGATGAAAACCCTTGAAAAAAACGAAAAAAAGAATTATAATAAAGAATAGAGCCGATCTTTCGGTCGGATGGATTGTCTAAATCAGAAAGGGACGAAACGCATTGTCCAAACGGATCCTTTTTTTACTTATAATTGTCACCGCTCTGTTTCTGCCAAGCCTCACGGTACAGGCGGATTCGGGCTTTACCGTACAGGTAGAGAAGACGAACACACCCGTCCCGGGGGAGAAATTCACCGTAGACGTGGAAATCACCGGAAACCCGGGTATAACCGGACTGAACATAACGCTGAACTACGATTCGGAGATCATGACCCTCCAGTCGGCGTCTTATGCCGACTTTCTGGCCGACGATTCCGACGTGAAATGCTCCCGTAAAGGGAATACAGTAACCATCACCTCCCAGACGCCCGTTACAAGGAACGGCGTATGGATCACTCTGACCTTCAAGCTGGATGCAGGCGCGACGCTGAACCGCGATTATCCCATCGGGATCCGATTGGGGAACGGCGGTGTGACCGGCGAGGGCGGCGTCAAGCTGTCCCCACAGCTGATCGCCGGCGAAGTGAATCTGGCGGATCACTATCATGAATACAACAAGACGGTAACAAAACCGACCTGTAGCTCGCAGGGGTATACCGAGTACCGCTGTACCGAGTGCAGCGTCACCTACATTTCCGACTATGTCGCCAAAAAAGCACATACCTGGCGGAATCAGACTACCACGGAGGCGACCTGCACCCGTCCCGCGACGCTGACCCACGAATGCCGGGTCTGCGGTGAGGTGGAAACCGTTGAGACCGCTCCCATGCTGGGACATGCCTACATTGAAGAGATTGTGGAGCCAACCTGCTCTAAAGAAGGGTATACGCTCCATCAGTGCGAGCGGTGCGACGAAAGCTATCAGGATCAAATCGTACCCACCGTCGATCACCATTATACCAAAACCTACAGCAAAGAGGCAACCTGTGCCGAGACGGGCTACGATCTGTACGCCTGCACCTTCTGCGGTGTCTCCTATCAGATGGCTCTTCCCACGCTGGAGCATCAGTGGGAAGTACAGGAGGTAAAGCCCACCCATACGCAGGGCGGATGGTCGCACTATACCTGTACTAACTGCGGACTGTCCATGCGGGGCGATTTCACCGATCCCGCGGAATACGTCTATGTGTATACTACTGAAGTCGAACCGACCTGCACCGAGGCGGGCGTCCGGGTCGGCGTCTGCGCCGACGGATGCGGACATACGGTTCGGGAAGCGATCCCTCCGGCGGAGCATCACTATGGAGAGTGGGAGCAGCTGCGGAGCGCGACAATTTACCGCTCGGGACTTTGGCGCGCTGTCTGTACCGAATGCGGCGACATAGTTGAGTCGTCCACGCCGAAGCTGATCGAAGGCGAAGAGCCGGTAGAGCCTGACGTCTTCACGATTGCATTCTGGCGCGGCGTGCTGGATCAGATTATAAACGATCTGACCGCGCTGATCGTCATCGGCGTACTGGTTTTCATTCTCTTTCTGCTGATCCTGATCCCGAAGATCCGCCGCGCGGTTCGCCGCCGCAGAGATACAACGCTTGCCGATCTGGAGAAGCTGGCAAACGGGATTCAGGAGTCGCCGGTATCCGTAAGCGCGCCCGAGAATATCGGGGACAATTTCTGCCACGATTACGAGGAATTCGGATTTCCGACAGATCCGAAATTTCCGGAAGAAAATCAGCCTACTGCCGATAGGGAGCAACGAAACTCCGAGGTTGTATAAAAACCATCGACCGTGCATCCGCACGGTCGATTTCTATGCCATTTTCATAGCTCGCCGATCAGAAAATCGTAGAAATCCTCCGCACAGTCGGAAGGAGGATTTTTCTGACAGAGTTCGATGATCAGATCCCGGCGGCAGTCGTCGGGGTGGACGATCGGCAGCAGCTTGACCTTGCCGCTCCGGAGCTTTCCCCAAGAGAATTCGGGCCAGAAGGCGATTCCGCTGCCGGTTCCGATGATGTTCTGCACGGCGACCGGGGAGTCGCTTTCAAACAGCGTTTTCGGATAGAATCCGGCACGGATGCAAAGCCTGTCGCAGATGGCGCGGAAGGGTCTTGATCCCGACAGCATCACGAACCGCTCGTCCCGTACGGCCGACAGATCAATCTGATCGAGTGCCGCATATTCCGAATGAATCGGCACCGCAAGATAGATCTGCTCTTCCTTCACGAATCGTTTCAGACAACGATCGGAACCACTCTGACGGATACCGTCGGTATAGATCTTAATATCACAGCCGTCTTTCAGCTCGTTTTGCTCCAAATCAATGATAACGTCGGGATGCGATTCCCGATATTTCACGATAGTTTCAATCATAAACGCGGACGCCGCCAGAATGTTCAGCCGTATGGTTCTGCGAACCTGTTTTTTCAGATGAGCAATATCTTCCGGAATTTCGTCCAGCTCGGGCAGGATTCTGTCCAGCTTGCGCTTGAGAAAGAGTCCGTACTCGGTAAGAACGACGTTTCTGCCGCTCTTGGTAAACAGCGGAACGCCAAGCTCGCTTTCCAGCGACTTAATGGCGTGGGTCAAAGCCGGCTGGGCGACGTGGATCGCTTCCGATGCCTTGGTGATGTGCTGTGTCTCTGCGGCGGCATAGAAATATCGCAGCTTCGTGATGTCCATGATTCCTCCCAGATCTATAACAGATTGTTATGAATTTTATTCTAATTATATATTTGATTTTTTGATTTGTCAAGAGTATAATGGACAAGAATGAAAAATTGAAAGGAATTTTAAAACAATGGATCAAATCGCTCAAATCTGTGAACTTATTATGCTTCTCTGCTTCGGTCTGTCCTGGCCGATTTCGGTGTGGAAGAGTATTCAAACGCGCTCCACCAAGGGGAAGAGCCCCATCTTTCTGTCGGCCATTATCATCGGCTACATTTCCGGAATCACGGGTAAGCTGGTCAGCGGGAATATCAAATATGTCCTGATTTTCTACTGCATCAATCTGCTGGTGGTTTCCACCGATCTGGTTCTGTACTTCGTCAACCGTCACCGCGAAAAGCAGGAGAAGAACTGATCCTGCCCGTAAATAGAATTTGTGCCATGAACACCGTAAACTGTTCATGGCACGAATTTTTACTGCTTCATGACTAAACACCCGTTTTCAATTGCGAGTGTACCGATCTCGGCTTCTGTATTTTCGTCTCTATGATACGGTAATTTTTGTACATATAGTTCGCCGTTTTTCAAATAGAGAGAATAGTCAAAGTTCATTCTATCTACTAAAAGGTATTCTTTATCATTATGATAATCATATACGATAACACGCTCATCAACGATTCCGCTGCCGAAGGAAACGGTTGTGCAAAGCTCCGGAAAGCCGTCGGCGTTCAGATCGGTGAAAAAGGCATTCCATATGGGCATACCGTCCACTAACAGCTGTTCTTCGCCGTTTTTACGGGAATAGATAGATGAATTATTCATATCCCAAATAAATTCGGTGTCGGGAAATTCCGCAAGCTCTGTTTTCAAGGGATCAACGTTAGAGCCAAGATAGTCAGCCCATTGGGTAACCGTGTGTAATACAGGTGACTCTTGCGATATAGGAGCTTCTTGCGATATAGGAGCTTCTTGCGATACAGGTGCTTCTTGCGACGCGGGGGTCGTTTGTGATACGGTTGTCTCTTGTGATGAAGATGTACCGCTTCCATATACGATAATTTCCGAATCGGAACACGCAGTACCGAGCAACAGAGTCGCAAGGATTAAAAGCGCAGCCAGTATTTTCATCAAATATACCTCCCGATCAATTTTTGTACCTGTCAAAGCGCCTTTGGAAATTTATTCCGGATCGCTTTCTCAAGCATCGTACCCAGCTTCGCGCCGAGGAATCCGACGATCAGACCGATCACGATTCCGCCCAGAACATCGGTAGGGAAGTGTATGTAGAGATAGAGGCGGGAGAAGGCGATCAGCGCGGCAAGGATCATAGCGGGGATCCATGCCTTGTGCTTCTTGAAGAGCAGGGCAAAGGCGGAAGCGAATGACGCGGCGGTGTGTCCCGACGGGAAGGACGGATCGGAGGGCGGCGAGACCAGCGGATAAATATCCAGTCCTTTCAGTGTGTAGGGACGGGGTCTGTTTACTAAAGGTTTTACGATACCGTTGCAGAGAATCAGATCCAGCACCAGCGCGACGCCCATTGCGATCCCCAAGGGACGGGTTCTTTTGAAAATCAGCAGCAGTGCGGCAAGTACGATCCAGAAGATTCCCGCGTCGCCCAGATGGGTGACGCCTTTCATGATCGGATCAAGAAATCCGCAGCGCAGAGTGGTCTGAATCCAGTCAAGGATTTTCAGTTCAAATTCGTTCATATGTATAACCATTCCTTTCATGAAGCCTCGAGTTTGTGACGTTTTCGCCTTTAGGCGAAGATGGACAAGGTCGGCAAAGCCGCCCTTGCGAGCCGACCAAGGCACAAACTCGTAGTTTGAAAGAAGCCACCGGCTTCTTTCAAACTTTCTCCTTCGTTTTTGATAGTTTCCCGGGTGTAAAAGCACCCCTCTTTTGACTATTATAGTATAGGAATCACGGAAAGTCAAGCATATTTGGCAAATTCCAAAAAAATTTTGAAAACTACTTGATTTTTTTCGGGAAATATGCTAAAATAGACGCAACAAATTCTGTCCGATCGGCGGGCAGAATTATAATGAAAAGAAAGAGGTATCCTAATGAAGAAACTAATTACGCTCCTTCTTGCATCGGCTATGCTCCTTGGCATGATAGCCTGCGGCGATAAAACGCCTGATGACACGAAGGCTACGACCGGCAGTTCCGAAGGAAACGTTCAGACCACTTCCACGCCGGGTGTGTCCACTCCCTCCTCTAACCCCGTCACTCCGCCCAGCGGATCCGGAACCACCCCTGCGGATAAGACCAAACTGCAGGCGATCAAAAAGGTGGAAGAAGCCGGCGAACGGGAAGTGTACTCCTTCGGCGGTACATATTCCGCAACCTATACGGGCGCGGGCTTCGATGCCAATGTCGGTATCGACTATTCCTCCTATGATTTCACCGGCTCCGGCGCAGACCTGGTCTATTACTGCACCGATGTTATGAAGGATCGGGATAATTGGAAGGGCAAGCGCGTAAAATACGAGCTGCTTACAGACAGCGGCGAGTATAAGTCGATTGCCAGCTCCGCGTCGGTTTCCAGATACGAGGGCGTGCTTGTTAAGTTTGAATTCGACAACTCCTACGTCTATGCAAAGATAGAGAAGATTGATCCGCATATTTCCATTCAGGTTTCGAAAGTCAGTGCCAGCTCGGGCTGCTATCTGATGCTTGAATACTACTCCAACGTCCAGATCCTCTATCAGGCAAGCGTCGGTACCGGCACAGGTAAGAGAAATGTGGTTTCCAAGTATGATTCCGATAAGTTCAGCGCCGCTACCCTCGTGACCGAAGAAGGCGGAGTGAGCTATTATAAGGGATATGTTCAGGTTACCGTCCCCTATTCCAAGCCGGGCAATAACTATAACATTACCCTGTACACCTTCGGCAACGATCACAGCATCGTCGCCGACATCCCGCTGACCATCACCGACAACGGCAAGTACGGCGAAACCGAATTCCATGTAGTCTTCGGCGGCGACTGGGCAAGAGTGACCGCAAAGGGCTACGCGGAGCAGCTGGTTGACCTGTTCTACAACTCCTATTCCAGACTTTACTACCGTTGGAACACCGCCAACGCGGCTGCCACGACCGTTCAGTTTATGGCTGACCCCTTCTATGACGGCGCAGCCTACAGTATGGGTCACGAGGTCGTTGTTGCAACCGCCTTCGCAAACGCTAACCCCACCGCAATCGGTACGCACTGCCACGAGATCACGCACCAGGTTCAGAACTTCAGAATGAACTATGATAACCGTGCATACTTTGTAGAGAACATGGCAAACTACGGCGGTCACCGTTACTTCCACTGGGCAAATGCCAACGGTAAATATGTGCAGTTCTATGAGCCTACCAACATGGGCATTCTGAACTGGACCAGAACGGTAGACGGCCATCTTTCCTATGAGCCTTACGGCGATGGAAGTAAATGGTTCCTTTCCTTCCTCGACTGGATGTTCCCGTCCACTTATAACGGCAAGACCGATGCACTTGGTTTCAAGCGCATTGAAACCCGTGGCTTTATTGATACGATTACCTATAATGACCAGCATGACATAAAAATCGACGGTCTGAAAATCAGCGATTATGATCCCGATGATCCCAACAGCTATATCTCCAAAGTTGTTCAGCAGGTTTCCGGCGGCGAATTCCAGACCTATGAAGATGTACGTCTCTTCTATGTTCTTCAGCTGCTGACCTATTCGAAGGATAACGGCAAGGTTTCTCCCGAAGGACTGGACGATCCGAACAGCGCGATCAGCAAGCTCGTAAAGCAGGCTACGAAGCATAACGGCGGAGCATTCGAAGGCTATAACACCTATGCCGAGCTTTACGCCGCATTTGCAACCCAGATGAAGAACTATAAGGCGAAGTTCGGTCAGGAAGGCTGGTGCTTCAACGGATTCGGCGATTATACCGACAACTTCATTACCGAGGATCTGCCTTATACCGAGAACTCCAACTATCCTTCGATAAAGGATGCCGTGCGCGGAGACAAGACCGCTCCCGTACTCGAGACTCCCGTAACCGAGGGCAACAACCTGCTGGCTAACGCTACAATCGTCAAGGACTCCGGCATTGAAGGCTCCACGACTGTCGGCAAGCTGATCGACGGCAACAAGAACACCCAGTGGTTGAGCAAGAAGGATCTCCTGGGCGATTACACCTGCTCAATTTCCGGTATTGCCGGATACGTCGTACTGGATCTGGGTGAGGCGAAGACCTTCGATACCTACACGCTCTACCATACGACCAGTAAGAACCCCGCATCGAAGAATGCCACCGACTGGGAGATTCTCGTCTCGGACGACGGTGAGAACTGGAAATCCGTAGATACGCAGGCGGGCATGGGTAAGAATCCGATCGAATCCTATAAGATTCCGTCCACCACTGCCAGATACGTTATGCTCCGTGTATACCCGCTGAGCAACGGCGTATCGAACTTCAGCTTCTACGAGTTCATGCTCTTTTGATTGAATATATAATAATCCCGGGCTACCGCAAAGTTTCTTTGCGGTAGCCTCTTTCTATCGAAAAACTTGTTAGATAGAACGCTGAACTTCAAATTGCTCGCTGTACTAGCCAAGGAGGTTGGGGGAGAGTTTGAGAGGGGGAAAAAACAAAACCCGCGGTTTTGTTTTTTGGAACCTTCGGCGTTTGAGATGGTTCCATCAAACCCGAAAAGTTTGATTCCCCTCATCATAACGTCCGACCAACGGGAGGACGTTCTTCACAAACAAGTTTTGCTTATAAAATCTCTATCAATAAAACAAGCAGCTACTTTTGCAGCAGCCTATTGTATTCCGACGGAAAATGTATCTCTGCTGGATTTTCGTGCAAATCGTGAAAATATGATCTGTATATTCGGGAAATTTTGCTGTTTTGACGAAATTTCAGAAACTGGAAAAAAATCCTTGAAAAAAAAGGCGAAGACTGGTATAATATATTTGTAGAAAATTTGATTTCATTCCGGTATATGAAAACGCGCGATTTTGTAGATTGAAAGGATTATCAAAAGATGGGTTCAGCAATTTTTCTGTTGCTTGGCGGAATCGGACTTTTCCTTTACGGAATCAACTTCATGTCCTCCTGTTTGAAGGAGGCCGTCGGCGAAAAGCTGCGGGTGGTTCTGGGAAAGATGACCTCCAACGGATTCAAGGCCGTTCTTGCGGGTATCGTGGTTACCTGTCTGATTCAGTCGTCGGGAGCAGTCAGCGTCATGGCGATCGGATTCGTCAACGCAGGCATGATGGGAACCGCCGAGGCTCTCTATATCATGCTGGGCGCCAATATCGGTACAACGATAACGGCGCAGATCGTCGCCTTTGATATTGACTGGATCGCCCCCGCAATCCTTTTCGTGGGCATGGTCATGTATCTTTTCCTCAAAAAGCGCATTATCAAGCGGATCGGCGGCGTGGTTCTGGGATTCGGTATGCTGTTCGTGGGCATCTATATTATCAAGATGGCCGCCAAGGAGCTGGATCTCGGTTCGGTCATGGCGGTATTTTTGGATAAAGTCAGCAATCCTGTGCTTTCCCTTCTTTTCGGTATCTTCATCACAGCGATTATTCAGTCTTCCTCCGCATCTATCGGTATTTTGCAGACCCTTGCGGTTACCGCCGAAACGGCGGCGATTGCCGCAGGGACAACCAGCGCGATTACCCTTCGTTCGGTCTTTTTTATCATCCTCGGTATGAACATCGGCGCGATTATGCCGGTTATTCTGGCATCCTTCACCGGAAATACCGCCTCCAAGCGTTCAGCGATCTCCGGTTTGTTTGCGAAACTCTTCGGAACGGCAGCGTTTATCGTGATCTATCTGATTTTCAACGCCGTCTCGCCTGTGAACATGATCGACATCCTGTCCAAGCCGGGCTATCTGACCTCTTCGGTGCCCGGAATATCCCGTCAGATCGCGAATCTGCACCTGATTTTCAATGTGCTGTCAACCATCGTGCTGTTCCCCTTTGTTCATTTGATCGCGAAGCTGTGTGAGAAGATCGTCCGCTCGGCTCCCGGAGATGAGGAAACGGCGAAAAAGCTGCTCTATCTCAATCCCGAGATTCTCATGACCCCCGCAATCGCCGTTTTACAGGCGAAACGGGAGATTGCCCGCATGGAGAAAATTACGCTGGACAATTTCGAGCATTCTCTGAAGTGTTTCTTTGACGGACTGCCCACTGAACGGGTTTTCGAGGTGGAGGACACGATCAACTATCTGAACCACGAGATCACCGGCTATCTGATCAGCATCAACAGTATGAATCTCTCCGATGAAGACAAGGAGACGGTGGGTATGATGTTCCATGTGGTGACCGACGTCGAGCGAATCGGTGATCACGCGGAGAATATCGCCGAATACGCGCAGATCCGGGCGGAGCATGATCTCCAGTTTACCGAAGACAGTATGGCGGAGCTGCACGACATTGCCGATAAGACGATAGAATCCTTCCGTGTCGCTACCGAGATTTACGACAATACCCAGTTTACCAGACTGGACGAAATCACTGCGATGGAAGAGCATATCGACGATCTGAAGGATCTTTACACCGAGAATCACATCAAGCGGTTGAAGCAGGACAAGTGCAATCCGCGCGGCGGCGTAATCTTCAACGATCTGGTGACCGATCTGGAGCGTTGCAGCGATCACGCGATCAATATCGCTTTTGCGATCAACGGTGAAAAGACCACGGTTGAGGTTAAGAAGAGCTTCGTGATTGAGCGAATCAGCCGTTAATTATGCAGATTGCATTTATAATCATATTTCAGCTGCTATTCAGCGGGACGCCCTCTCTGTGGGACGTCCCGCTGTCATTGTGTCTAAAATGTTAACGGAAAATATAGTTTTTTTGTGCAAAATACATCTTTTATTTTGACGAAAAATCTGTATAATGGTTAAAACCGAAAATCGAAAAAACCAAAGGAGGCGGATCACTATGTTTGAAATACGGTTTATCTGGAAATATCTCAAGGGAAAGCGTCTGGTTTTTCTGATCGGACTGCTTCTGACCGCTATTACCTCGGCAATCGTCATCGTGAACCCCTATCTGACGAAGTTTCTGGTGGACGACGTCATTCGTGGGGACCAGCGGAATCTGCTGATTCCGGTACTGGGTGCCATGTGCGTGGTCGTGTTTGTCAAAACGGGGCTGCATATGGTTAAGGTTGTCTGCATGGAGGTTGCCAGCCAGCATATGCTGATGGCAGTCCGGCAGAAGATCTTCCATAACGTCCAGTATCAGGAGATGCGCTACTTCGACCACATCCGTGCCGGCGACATCATCACCCGCGCTACGGGGGATCTGGAGTATCTGCGCCATTTCGTCGCCTACATAACCTACAACATGGTGGATATGGTCGTGATCTTCCTGTCAGCCGTAATCATGCTGCTTTTCGTCAGCGTGCCGCTGACCCTCTGCCTCTTGGCGGTGCTTCCGCTGATTATTCTGACGTCGGTGATCTACTCCAAGAAGGTCTCCCCGATCTATCGGAATATCCGCGAAAAGCTGTCCAAGCTGAACGTGGACGCTACCGAAAACATCGGCGGAAACCGGGTGGTCAAGGCCTTCGCCATGGAGGAGTACGAGAAGGAGAAGTTCGCACACACCAGCAAGGACTTCATGGAAGCCAACATGAAGGCATCCTACGCGTGGCAGTCCATCGTGCCGATCATCGAATTTCTTGCGCAGTCGCTGTCCTTCATCACGCTGCTGGTGGGCGGACTGCTGGTCATTGAGGGCTATCTGAACCCCGGATCGTCCTACGCCATCACGCTAGGCGAGCTGACCCTGTTCACCTCGCTGACATGGGCACTTTCCGATCCCATGCGCCGGGTTTGCTCCATTCTGAACGATTTGCAGCGTTTCTTCGCCTCGGCGGAGAAGGTAGTCGAGATTTGCTACGATACCCCCATCGTCTGCGATCGCGCCGGAGCCGTGGATAAGCCTGAACGCTTCGACGGCAAGGTGGAGTTCAAGAACGTCACCTTCCGATACAAAAACGAAAACATCCTGCAAAACGTCTCTTTCCGGATCGAACCCGGTCAGACTGTGGGCATCATCGGCCCCACAGGATCGGGTAAATCCACCATCGCGTCGCTGATCGCAAGATTCTACGACGTAAACGAGGGCGAGATCCTGCTGGACGGCAGGGACGTGCGCTACCGGACGTTGGAGAGCATCCACCGTGCCGTTGCTATCGCGACCCAGGAGGTCTTCCTCTTCTCGGACACCATCGACGGCAATATCGCCTTCTGTAATCCCGAGATGGAGGAGGAGCAGGTCTTCGAGTGCGCCCGTCTTGCCTGTGCGGACGGATTCATCCGGAAGATGCCCGAGGGCTACCAGACCATCGTCGGCGAGCGGGGCGTGGGACTTTCCGGCGGACAGCGTCAGCGGATCGCCCTTGCCAGAGCCATCGCTGCCATTCCCTCGGTGCTGATCCTCGACGACACCACCTCGGCGGTGGATATGGAGACCGAGAAGAAGATGCAGTACAATCTCCACCATCTGCCCTTCTTCTGCACCACGATCATCATCGCGCAGCGGATCTCCTCCATCAAAAACGCCGATCAGATCTTCGTTCTGGAGAACGGATCGGTGGACATCGGAACCCATGACAGCCTTGCCGCGACCAACCGTTACTATCGGGATGTCTGCGAGCTTCAGGGCGTAAAGAATCTCCCCGATTTTGTGGGAAATTCCGTTGGAATAGAAGAAAAAGGGGGTGATCGCTGATGGCAAACCGCAACAAATACGACGTTGACGAAACCCTCGAACGGTCGGTGGACTTCGGCAAGCTCAAACGGTCGCTCGCCTATGTGAAACCCTACGCCAAGTTGATGATGCTGGCGCTGGGACTGTCGATCGCAGGCTCAATCCTCGGACTGTTTACCCCGGTGTTCATTCAGAAGGCCATCGACGTCGCCATGCCGAACGCAGATAAACCCTACCTTGTCAAGTTGGCACTCTGCCTTTTAGGCGTAATTATATTCGGCTCCATATTGAGCGCAGTTCGTGGTGTGATCATGTCCTTCTGCGGACAGTCGATGATCTACGACATCCGCAAGGATCTCTTCAATCACTTGCAGGAACTGCCGTTCAGCTACTACGATAACCGCCCGCACGGCAAAATCCTCGTGCGCGTGGTCAACTATGTCAACAGCGTTTCCGATACGCTGACAAACGGAATTATCAACGCCATTCTGGAGCTCTTGAACATCATCTTCATCGTCGCCTTCATGTTCGCCATGAACGTGAAGCTGTCGCTGGTGATCCTGTCCGGTATGGTGCCGCTGATTATCGCGGTGGTGTTGCTGAAAAACGCCCAGAAGAAGGCGAACTTCAACTGCAACAATAAGCAGTCCAATCTGACCGCCTATACCTGCGAGTCCATCGAGGGGGTCAGGGTATCCCAGACCTTCAACCGTCAGAAGGTCAACGGCGAGATTTACACCAATCTGAACAAAAGTTACCAAAAGGCATGGTATAAGATGGCATGGCTGAACAACGTCATGTCGCCGATCACCGAAAACCTCAAACAGTGGGTGCTGACCTTCGTCTACCTTGCCGGAATTCTGTGGTTCACCAAGGATAACATCGAGATCGGCGTGCTGATCGCCATGGCGGACTACGCCTCCCGCTTCTGGTCGCCGGTTATCAATCTTGCCAATATCTACAACAACTTCCTGAAGGCAATGTCCTATCTGGAGCGAATCTTCCAGACCATCGACGAGCCGCTGGACATCAAGGACAGCGAGAATGCCAAGGAACTGCCCGCTATGCAGGGTAGGGTGGAATTCTCCCATGTGGACTTCGAATACGAGAAGGGCGTGCCGATCCTGAAGGATGTCAGCTTCACGGTAGAGAAGGGACAGCGGATCGCGCTGGTGGGACCTA
>CAYOON010000012.1:0-15157 GCA_964405595.1 uncultured Lachnospiraceae bacterium
GCGGATCTCGAAATCCGAGCGGTCGAGACCGAGACTGCTGTCTCCAAGACTTTGGTAGTAGAGCTTGTCAATGGCGTCGCTGGCGTTGGAAATCAGCTCCCGGAGGAAGATCTCCTTGTGAGTATAGATCGAGTTGATCATCATATCAAGCAGTTTGCGGGATTCCGCCTGAAATTGTTTCATGTTTTTTTACCTAACCTTTCTTCAAATGCCGTCTTTTTGCGGCTTTCCGATGCTTATCCTCGGATCCGGGTGAAATCCGCTTGAAATTTCACCCTTTATCGGCAATATTTTACGCTGTTTTTATGAAATATAATAGCTGGATATATGAATAATATGTAAACTGATAGCGAACACGCCAAAAGCGGAGGGAAAACGTCCCCCTACCGCCCAAAGCAAGCCCCGCGGCAGAGCCGCGGGGTAGGTTTATGCAATACTATTACTATGTCCGATCAGTCCAGCTTAAAGATCTTCTTGGGCTTCTTGGAACCGGTGGTGCAGTAAAGTGCATCGTCCGACTTAACATAGAGATAGCCCAGATAGCCCAGATCCCATTCATCCAGACCACCCTGTGCCAATTTCGCACTCTTTCCGTTGGAGCAGTAGTAGAGGTCGTTATCCTTTTTCATATACAGGATGTCTCCTTTGCCGAGTCTGATTGCGGAGACATCATCGGAAACGCGTCTCTTGGACTTGCCGTTGCTGGCTTTGGCACTATACAGCTCATCCTTTTCTCTGTAGTAGATTCTCTTGCAGTCAGAGGTGACAACGAACTCCGTGACGTTCTCGGCGATTGTAACCGCCTTATCGGGACCCTTTTCGCCCCAAGAGGTCTTTACCATCCGAACATCACCGTTGGTATCCATATAATGGATTGTGGACGCATCCTCGCTCAAAATGCCATATACGACCTTGTTTGCCAGCTTTACAGTATTATCGTAGTTCTTCTTCACCTGATAGATCGAGGAATCACAGAAGTAGTACAGGTTAAAGAAGTTGTCTACGGGGTAGGTACCGTCAGCTCCCGCCTTCGTATCAGCGGGACAAATCGGACTAACGCCGCTCTTCTTGAAGAACTTGACGCCTTCCTTTCCGTTTACCGAAATATAGCGTTTTCCATCGTTGTTATAGAGAAGTTGGGTGTGATCCTCATTAAAGGTAACACTGCCGGAAATCGCGCCGATCTTGGACTTCTTCTCGCCCTTCTTGTTATACAGGCTGAGGATCGTTTCACCGTCATCCTTGGTAGTGGCAGCGTAAATGTACTTGCCCGAGTTGGACAGACCGATGGGCGTTACGCTCGTACCCAGCTTTACGTTCTTCTTTCCGTCGAAGAAGTAGGCAACGGTATCGCCATCGTCATTCCGCCGATCGTAAATCAGCGACTTTCCGTCGGGAGCGAGCTCAATATTCGAAAATCTCGAAGCACTTTCTACCTTCGTCGATTTCTTCTTGCTGACGTTGTAGAGAGAAAGAACGGTTTCGCCGTCATCATCGACCGTATAAGCGATACCCGCACCGGTGGAGGACATCGTAGCGCTTTTCCAGTCCTCGGAGCCGGAAATCTTCACCAGCTTTTTGCCGTTCAGGGTGTAGTAGCAGCTGTCTCCGTCGGCAACTGCCTTGATTAGTGAGATACTGTTGTCCATACTGGACTGAACAACCGCCGCAGTACCGTCAATGGTGGTCTTGAGGGCTTTCGCGTTTACAAAAACGGTACTCTTACCATCGTTGTAAAGAACCTGAACTTCCTGCTTTACGAAGGTATAATCCCCGCTTCTTCCGCCGGAAAAACCGGCAATGATCGCAATCAGAATGATTGCGAGTACGGCTACGGCGAAAACTTTAATGATCGTAGCGTTCGAAACCTTCGGGAGCTTTGCGGCAAGCGCCTGCGCGGGCGTCTGCGCTTCTTTCTTTTTTTCCGGGATCTCTGCGCCGCAGCTGGTACACACGCGGGCATCATCCAGGTTTTCGGATCCACAATTCGGACAATACATAGCATTTCTCCTTATTTGTTATTTTTTTTATTATATCATACCCATGTTCTCGTGTCAAGGTTTTTCCGAAATCTTATTCACGATTTTTTCATACTTTTCAAGTATTCCGCAAGCTCCCGAAGATTCCGGATTCTCATCAGCGTCCGCGAATCGCCGTTTGGATGCAGGTTTCTGCGATCAATCAGAATCGAGTCGATTCCAGCCCTGGCGGCGCCCTCAATGTCGCCGGTGAGGCTGTCTCCGATCACCAGCGCCCGCTTCGGGTCGAAGCCCTCCAGCGCGTCGGCAACCCGCTCGAAAAAGCGGACGTCGGGCTTGGCGTAGCCGATCTCCCCCGAGATGAAGATCCGATCCCCGAAAAGGTCGGCGATCCCCGAGATCGACATTCTTCCCCGCTGGACGTGGGCAAGTCCGTTGGTGATGATCGACAGACGGTATTCTCCCGACAGCTCGGTGCATACCGATACCGTATCGTCAAACAGATACGCCTTTCGGGAGAGTGCGCTTTCGTAGCCTTTGTTCCATGTTACGCCGAGGGCGGTGTCTGAGCCGATCTTCTCCAGAAGCTCGGTAAAACGGCGGCGCATGATGTCCTCACGGGTGATTTCTCCGCGCTCGTGCGCCTTCCAAAGGGAGTCGTTGACGGCCGAGTACAGACGATGGATCTGCGGATCCACCGGGATATTCAGTTCCTTCGCCGATTCGTAGAACGCGCTCTCCTCACAGGCGGCAAAATCGAAAAGCGTCTCGTCGGCATCAAAGAGCAGGTCGCGGTATTTGTTCATGGGCGGTTCTTCCTTCACTTTGCGTTTTTTCCAGAATAGCACATTTTTTCTGAAAATGCAAGTGAATTAAAGGAAAAAGTTCCAATATTCTATTTAGAAGACTCTTCCATCAGCAATTCCCAAACATCATGCTGCGCCTTTGTTGCACGAATATATTCATAACCCTTTATGATATATCCCTCAGAGTTGCACATCATATATTTAGTCAGATTGCCGTGATTGTCGTACATATGCTTATACTCAAACTCATAATTCTCTTCAACATGGCCATCAGAATCGCAATATACCTCTTTCTCTTTGGTTTTGTTGCCGTAGCTATCGTACTCGTACTCATATTCATAATAATAGTTAACCTTGCCCTCGGAGTCGTATTCCACAAGTTTTATCCGATTACCTTGACTGTCGTACCTGCTCTCAATATGGCTTTTGAAACCGCCACCAGAGTAGTACTCGTACTCCTCCTCTTTTGTCTTGTTGCCGCTACTATCATACTCATAAAGCCACCGTATATCGTCATCAGAGTAGAACACCTCTTTGATTTTGTTACCGTCGCTGTCGTATTCATACTCATACTCGTCACAAGAATAGACCCTGTTCAAGGAATCGTAGTATACCGTTTTGATTACGTTGTCATGACTGTCGTACTCGCTCTCAATACGCCGCTTGATAACGCCATTGGAGTATACCTCCGCTTTTGTCTTATTGCCATTACTGTCATACTCATAAAGCCTCTGAATAACACCATCAGAGTAGAATACCTCTTTAATTTTATTGCCGTCGCTGTCGTATTCGTACTCATACCTATCCTTTACTTTGTTACCTTCCAGTTTTTTGGTCAGGTTTCCGTGGTCGTCGTACTCCCACTCGCAACGAGAATAGACATAGCCCCCGAGGGTGTACTTCACTTCTTTTATCAGATTACCGTCACTGTTATACTCGCGCTCATAACCCTGTTTGACCTTTCCATTGGAGTCGTATTCCATATCTTTTGTCTTATTGCCGTTATTGTCATATTCGTACTCATGAAGATAATAAACACTACCATCATCGTTGCAATACATCTCTTTAGTCAGATTGCTGTTGCTGTCGTACTCGTACTCATGATGATAATTAACTCTACCATTATCATCGTAATGCTTCTCTTTAGTCAAGTTGCTGTTGCTGTCGTACTCGTACTCATAACGACACTTGACATTACCATTGAAGTAATATTCCACCTTTTTTGTCAGATTGCTGTCGCTGTCGTATACGCACTCATACTGACAATGGAGATTGCCATTGGAATCGTATGTGCCCTCTTTTGTCAGATTGCCATTGTTGTCAAATTCGAAACGCATTGAACCTTCATATTTATCATATTTTTCTACATAGTTCTCACCCCATTTATACTCGATGAGTGTTTCTCCTCCATAGTATAATTCTTTCGACAAAACATAGTAGACACCATCTTTTTCATCATCAAGCGTTGTATTCGATTCATCGCCGGATGTAGTAACCGTTTTGGGAGCAGTGCCGGTGTTTGAATCTGTACCATCTGTGTCGGGCGTTGTGTTCGCTTCTCCGCCGGACGTTGTGATTTTACTGCTCTTATCGGGATCTTTCCCTCCTTCGTCCGAATTTTCGTTCCGATCACATCCGACCACCACGGACGCTGTCAGAATTAACGCCAATATTACAGAAAGTGTTTTCTTGACCATTGTTGTTACCATCCTTTTTTAAATTTCAAATTTGTCCTGTCATAGGACATGTTTCTTTCGGCGATAGTATATCATAGAAATTGTCCTATGTCAAGACATTTGACAAAAATTTTGAAAAGGAATCATGATTACAATGGCAAGAATTATTGATGGAAGCGAAATGAATCTGGTTGGAAAAAACGTCAGAAAATACCGCAAAAAGAAAAAAATGAGCCAGCTTCTGCTCTCGCAGAAGTTGGAGCTGTACAGTGTCTATATATGCAGAGGTTCGGTTTCGCGCATCGAGGATCAGGTTCGGACGGTAACCGACATCGAACTGTATGCGCTGGCAAAGGTGCTGGGTGTATCCATTGAAGAGCTTTTCGGCAATGTGGAAAACGGACAGGATTTTCCCGACTATCACGGCAGCCGTTCTTGAGTTGCGTGGGTATTCTGCTGTCCGATTTTATGTATCAATACATTTGCATAACATCCCTTAAATTCCCGCAAAAAATTCTTGACTTTTTGCCGAAAATAGTATAGAATAAAGGAAATAAAATTTCAGAATCCCGCGACCTGAAGACGGACAGCATCCCGAATGCACGTCTGCCGTCAGGTTGAATGATTGAAAGGAACTATACCATGCCATCTTACAGAAGAGACAGAATTGATGAAGAAGTCGCGAAAGTCCTCTCCGACATCCTGCGTACCGTCAAAGATTATCGGATCACAGGGAGCTTCGTCAGCATCACCCGCGTCGCCGTTGCCCCCGATCTCTCCACCGCGAGAGTCTTTTTCTCCGCCATCGGCGGAAACTGCGAACCCAAGGAGATCCGCAAGGGTCTGATCAGCGCGTCCGGCTATATGCGTACCCAGCTGGCGAAGATCATGAATCTGCGCCAGACCCCAAAACTGGAGTTCGTCTACGACAGCTCCATGGAAAACGGATCGCATATCCATACGTTGCTCAAGCAGGTTGAGGAAGAGCTGGCAGCCTCCGAGCAGCGTGAAAAGGAGCGGGAAGCGGAAATGGAAGAATTCTACACAAGAGTGTTTGCAGCCGAACAAAGAGAAAGAGCGGAATTAGAAGAGGAGTACGCCTTTCAGGCGTTTGTCGAACGTTTGAAAAGTGAATATGAAAATCCCCCGAAGGAGTCGGACGATGAATAACATCACCCTTCCCGAAATCGCTGATCTGCTCCGAAACAGTCAAAAAATCGCGCTGTTCTCCCACGCCTCCCCCGACGGAGACACCGTGGGATCGGTCGTCGGACTTTCCTGCCTGCTGGAAGATCTGGGGAAAGAGGTCATCTGCCTGTGCGCAGATCCGATCCCCGAATATATCGCCTTTGTCGGCGCAGACCGATTCAAATCCGACTTTCCCGGAGGGGACGATTGGCTGTACGTCACCGTAGATGTGGCGTCCCCCCAGCTGCTCGGCGCGTTGGAGGCTAAGTTCGCCGATCGGATCGACCTTCGCATCGACCACCACGCCTTCGGCAGCGATTTCGCCGCCCGTAACTACTGCGATCCGAACGCCGCTGCCGCCTGCGAAATCATCGCGATTTTAGCGGGCGAGCTGGGCGGTCTCACCCAAAGGGCGGCAGCCGCCCTTTATGTGGGACTGTCCACCGATACGGGCAGCTTCCGCTATTCCTGCACCACCCCCCGCACCCTGCGGATCGCCGCCGATCTGCTGGACGCCGGTGCCCCCGCCGAGGATATAAACGACCGTCTGTACGAGAATATGAGTCTGGATATGCTGCGCACCAACGCCTTCTTCCTGGACAATCTGGAGATGTACGACGACGGCAAAATCCTGCTGATCCCCATCGAGGAGGAGAAGCGGATCGCCGCCGGGATCGCGGAGGACGCGCTGGACGGAATGTCCTCCCTTGCCCGCAAGATCATCGGCGTACAGCTCGGAATTTCCCTGCGGCAGCGGGAACCGGGGGTCTACAAGGTTTCCATGCGGGCGACGAAATCTGTGGACTGCGCCTCACTCTGCGCCCTCTTCGGCGGAGGCGGACACCTCCGCGCCGCCGGTGCCACCATTCGTGCTGACAGCTTCGCCGAAGCCAAACGGCAGTTGATCGAGACTGTTTTGCAGAACATCCGCTATGAAAGCGAGGCATCCGTCTCATGAGCGGCGCACAGTCTACTTCATCCGAACCCTGTGGGATCCTGTGTCTGGACAAACCCGCCGGGGTCAGCTCCCACGATATGGTAGGGAAAATCCGCAAGCTGTACGGTACCCGGAAAGTGGGACACGCCGGGACGCTGGATCCCATGGCGACCGGGCTGCTGGTTCTGCTGATCGGCAGAGTGACCAAACTGTCCGATTTTCTGCTTACCGGGGACAAGGAGTACCATGCTTCCCTTCAACTGGGGGTCGTCACCGATACGCAGGATACAACCGGAGAAATTCTGGAGCGGTGCGGCGAAATCCCCGATCCCGGGCGGGTTGCAGAGGTATGCAAGTCCTTTTTAGGTGAGCAGACGCAGGTTCCGCCCATGTACTCTGCCAAAAAGATCGACGGTCAGAAGCTGTACGATCTGGCTCGTAAGGGGCAGGAGGTAGAGCGGGAAGCCTGCCCGATCGTGATCCGCAAGCTGGAGCTTTCCCCGGTCGATCCTGACACAGGGCTCTACGGTCTGGACGTGGTCTGCTCTAAGGGAACCTACATACGCACCCTTTGCCACGACATCGGGCAGGTTTTAGGATGCGGAGGAGCCATGGCGGCGCTCCGCAGAAAGCGCAGCGGCACTTTTGCCATCAGGGAGGCGCACACGGTAGAGGAACTGGAAGCGTTGACAATGGACGAGCGGATCGCCCTGCTGAAATCGGCGGAGGACGCGCTGTCCGATCTGCCGAAGGTGATTCTGCCCGCCTTTTTCGCGAATTTGGCGTCCCACGGGTGCGAGATCTATCAAAAGAAGATCGGAACGACCTATCCGATCGGCCAGCTCGTGCGGATGTACGGGGGCGACGGTCTGTTTGCGCTGGGACAGGTCGGCGATTTTCCTGACGGAGCGGCAATCAAGCCTATTCGGCAGCTTTGACGTTCAGTAAAGCCGCTGACGATCGTGACTTAAAAGTGTTTTGACATTGATCCTGTAAAAATCAACACAAAACGGCTCAAAGAATTGTAAAAATAAATAAACTTCATAGATTGGTTTACTTTTTTTGAAAAATCCATTGACGTTTTCTTGTTTTTTGGTATAATATAACCAGTATTTTTGATAGAAATATCGAAAAAGTTATACAGAAAGGAAAATAACCATGAAAAAGATTTTAGCATTTATCCTCGCACTGACAATGGCAACGGCTGTCGTCCCCGCTGCCCTGTCCGTATCCGCTGCGGACACGGAAGTGAAGACCTTCAGAGTCGGAGGAAACCGCGGCGACTGGAGCAATGATGGAACCAACTACAGATGTTACTCCCGTCCCGGCGCGCCCAACTTCGGTCTGTATGTTCTCGGAAACGCACTGGACGGAGAGGTTACCCTTTCCGCTGATCTGACCCACGGTCAGCAGTACGGTTTCATGTTCGGCATTAACGATGCCAACGGCGACAATTCGATTGCCGAGTCCGGCGACCAGTATTACCTCGTCAACCTGATCACAAATGCCAACGACGGTGATGTCGGACAGATCGGTATTGAAAGAAACGATAAAGCGTGGGGCAACTGGGCTGCGAAAACCGAAGGTGTTGTTGTGGCAGAGGGTCAAACTGCTACCGTAACTGCCACCTATACGAAGACCGCCGACGCTGTTACGATCGTGGTTTTCGTTAACGGCGAGCAGGTTCTCGAGTACACGGATAATGATCCCCTTCCCGGCGTTGGCTACGGTCTGGCAAGCAAGTCCGACGGATACATGAGGAATGTTGTTGCGCCCGACATTCGCGACAGCGCACTGTCTCAGCGCAAGGCCGAAGAGATTGAATTCACCAAGGAAAGAATCATCTACAAAGCCAACACTGCAAAGCGCACCGGCGGTAACCTGGGAGACGTTCGTGGTGCTGCCAACGAAGCAGAAGCCCTGGAGAACCTGTTTGACGGCGTTAACGCCTTCGGCGTGGACGCGTCCCGTTTCTGCGCTGTATACGGAGCCCGTGCGCAGATCTCTATCACATGGGAAACCGAAACCACCGATGTGGCCACCTACCTTGTATTCTACGGCGGTCCGAATGTTGGCAGCAATAACCGCAGCGTCGCTTCTTTCGTACTTTGGGGTTCTACCAACGGCGAGAACTGGGAGCAGATCGCAAGCGTAGGCCGTGTGCATCTCAGACCCAACAACTCCCTTGGCGGCGTTCATCTGGACAATGACAAGGCTTACAACCACTACAAGATCGATATGGTCAAGACTGAGGGCGACGAAATCGAATCTTTCGGTCTCAACCTCTACACGAACAAGAATGTTCGCGGCCTTGTTCCTACCGGTACCCTGCTTAGCCAGGATGCGACCAAAGACGTCATCGCTACCAAGGAAAAGATCCCGATGGACTCCACTACGCTTACTACTACCAACGTGAGCAAAGTTTACGGCGATCTCGCAAACGGTCATTCCGACTATGAGTACAGCCTGTTCGATGACGCAGCCAACAACACGCGCTTTGCTCTCGACAGAAACAGATCTCTCGATCCTGCTGCTCTCGAATGGAGCATTGCAGACACAAGCAATCCCCTGAAGCCCGCTTATCTGGTACTTACCACCGGACATAATACCGCCACGAATATTCATCGTGTCGCTACACAGTTCAAGCTCTACGGCGCTACCGCTAACGGCGAATGGGAAGAAATCGCCTTTGCCGGTCCCATCATGCAGCATCTCGACAACTATTCCTACGGCATCAAGCTTGTGAATACCAAGGCTTACACGAAGTACAAATTCGAGTTCCAGTGTGAAGCGGATAGCACCAACAACCTTGCATTCCAGCTGGAAGATCTCTCCATCTTCGCCGATGCCAACGAGACCGACGAAACGCCCGAGGTATACGGTTACGTTCAGACCAAGGCGGGCACTGCAGAAGGCACAAAGGATATCCGTCTTCTCGCCGAGGCCTCCGAAACCTATCTCGCAAAGTACACCGATGCCCGCTTGACGATCACCTTCACGAATGCAGAGGGTAAAACAAAGGAAATCCCCTCTGAAACCGTTGTACAGGCTTATACTTCCGTTATAGCAAACGGCGAAACCGTGACCGCCCGTGAGGGATACGGTTTTATTGGTATCGTTGTCACAGGCGTTACCGATGATGTTGTCACGGTAAGCGGTAAGGTTACCTTTACCATAGACGGAGTTACTCACGAAGTCGAGCTTGGCTCCGCAAAAATAGGTTGATACAGGAGGGATTGCAATATGAAAGATGAAAAACTCACTTACATTGCCCCCGAAGCGGAAATCGAAACCGTCGGGCAGGATGATATTGTGCTGATCTCCATTGTGGACGGCACAAACGATCTTGACGACAAGTCCATCCAATTCAGCTGGTAATAAATTCCGGAAGAGACTGCAAATGCGGTCTCTTCTTTTTTTGAATCAGCTATATTAAAATCGCACAAAATGCAGGTGCGTATATTGTACAAACTAACGGTATTTGTTTTTTTGACTGTCTTTTCTTGACATTTCGGAAAAGAATATGTATAATAGAAGATATACTATATGGACAAAACTCCAAAAAGTTGTCCAGTTACATATATGAAAGGAATGATAGCAAAATGAAACGAATTTTATCCTATGTCCTTGTATTTGCGATGATTTTCAGCGTATTTACAATGGGCGCAATCGGCGCGTCGGCGGAAGGAGAGCAAGAAGAATTACCGTCGGTACAGTATAATGTTTACAACTCTAACAGCTCCTTCGAGTATCCCGGCGAAATTCCCGAATGCCTTCATCTTATTACGTATGTGTGGGAGGAAGATGCTACTTTTGTCAGAAACACTCTTGGCATAGTAAACGGCTTCTGCACCGCAACGGAAGGTTACGCAATCGTAACCTTGAAGGGAAGCGACGGCACCCTCCAAACCCTCAAAGTCACACGATTTGTTAACTGGGTCGGCGATAG
The DNA here is from genome assembly GCA_964405595.1 of uncultured Lachnospiraceae bacterium. GTDB lineage: Bacteria > Bacillota > Clostridia > Oscillospirales > CAG-272 > CAKSQF01. Next base: position 10,536 of record CAYOON010000012.1, read on the forward strand.
CTATTCGTTCATCCGTTTCAATCTTTCGGACGACGGCGGATATACCGTAGACGGCGTTTCTTACACCGCCACTGTCGATCTTTACAGCAACGATGGCACACCGGTCGCCAAATCCAACGAACTCTCTACAAAGACAACGGAAACAACTGCAAATGTTCCCGAAGATTACCCGAACCTGACCGCCTCCGGAAGAATCGGCAACCAATCCAACGCCTGCGGTTTCATAGATTCTAACGTAACTTTCGATCAGACTATCAGCGTAAGCTCTCTGTCTGACATTAAAATTCTGGTAAACGGCAAATCCGCTTGGTGGAATATCGGATATCTGGGCGAAAAACACTGCGGAATCAAGGACGAACATAAGATCCAGATCGGCATTGTTGGTGCCGAGATCAACCCCGGATGGAACTCCGTTACTTTGATCATGGGCGACACCGGAGATGTTTATTCACAATCCTTCAATTCTACATTTACTTCCAGAGGTGTAACTTACTCGAAGGTTGAGGCTGACAAGACTACCGACACCGTAACGGCAGTCATTATCTATAACACGGCTCCCGGCTATAAAGTAGGCGATACACTGACCGGCAAGTGCCATGACGATCACGACAATACCGCAACATTCAAAGTAACTGCTGTTGACGGCAACAAGGTAACAATGGTTGCCGAAAATTATGTCCCCAACCAGTCTCTGTTGGAACTGCAGGACAAGGACAAAGTTTATACCACAGTCACCATCAATACTACAAGCATTTCCGCTTCCGATCCCCAGGCTCTCTCCGACGCAAATACCAACGTGGTTATAAACAGCGGAAGCAAGCAGATACTGACCGGTATCTCTTCTGTAAAGAACTCAGACGGTTCAGTCTTTGGCACTGTCGCAAACCTGTTTGACGGCAAAACCTCCCCAAAGCTCGAGGGTGGTTGGCCCAGCGGGGGTATCACCGTTACCTTCAAGGCTGAAAGCGCAATTAAGGCTACCTACCTCGTACTGTACACGCATGACGATGGACGCTATGGGAATCGTGCACCTCAAGAATTTATTTTGTCCGGCTCTGCTGACGGTACAACCTATACCGAAATCAAGCACGTTTACACTTCCGGCATTCAGAACGCAAGCGATAAAGCGTTCTCTTTCGCTTTAAACGGCGATACCGCATATGAGTACTACAAGCTGGAGGTTCTCTCCAACTTGGGCAATGGTGGACACTTCCAGATTGGTGAGCTTGAGCTGTACACTGCTAATGTGAACTTGCCCGATCCGATTCCTGCTGATGGTATCTATACTGTGGTTCAGGGTATCAAGGATTCCAGCAGCGGATACAAAACCACAGCCAATCTTCAGTATCGCAGGACACCCATCAAGGACGAAAACAACGTCACGATCGGCGAGAGCGAAACGACATACGATGTCAGACTGGTTGTCCTCATCAATGACGATCTGCTTCCGTTATATGATTCTGCTGACATGTATCTGACTTTTGAAACCGGCAGCGGTGCTTTAATCACCAAGAAGAATGATAAGACAATAACGACTGCCTTCAAAACTGTAACGGGTGCGGGCATCACTTCTACCGCTCCGGAGGGGTACTCCTATGTGGGTCTGGTCGTAAAAGGTGTTAAGTACGAAGATGCTGTGCAATCCATCAGTGCCAGAATCGAACTGACCGTAGGTGAGGACGAAAAGCTGGTTATCCCGTTTGGAACGATTACTGCAATTCCGCAAAGTGCCGGCGATAGTTACTTCGGCGCGTAAAAGATAGAAGGTGTAAAATGGAAATGGAAAAGAACGTTTATATCGCACCCGAAATGACCGTTGAATTACTCGAAGAACAGGATATCGTGCTGATTTCGATCGGCGACGATGGTGAGCTTCCTTCCATCGACTGGTAATTTCAAAATACAAAAAATCCAGAGACGAAAGTCTTTGGATTTTTTTTGAATAAAAGCCGGATCTTTTGTCTGATACTAGAAAACGGGTCAACAACATTGGCTACGAACGAAATTTCAGACCGAAAGGCGGTTCTCTATGAAACGATTCCTGACTCTCTTCTCGATCGGCTGTCTGCTGATCACGGCATTCGCCATTCTCTTCCCTGCTTCCGCACTCAGCGACGGAAAAGCCATCCGGGACGGCGTAATCCGTCTGCACATCCTTGCCAATTCGGACAGTCCGGAGGATCAGGCGCTCAAACTGACCGTCCGGGATCAAATACTGGATAGTGTCGCCGAGCTGACCGACGGCTGCGACAATCGGGACGAAGCGGAGCAAAAAGTCAAAGCGGGGCTCGACCATCTGGAAGCCATCGGAGAGGAAATCGTGCAGGCGGAAGGATACGACTATCCCGTCACGGTCACGCTGACCGAGGAGTACTACCCTACCCGCGAATACGAGGACTTCCGCCTCCCTGCCGGACGCTATCTTTCCCTGCGGATCATCATCGGCGAGGGTCAGGGACACAACTGGTGGTGTGTCGTCTTCCCGCCCGTCTGCCTGTCCTCCGCCAAAGCCGACGAAGAGCTTGCCGAGGTTGGCTTCACCCCCAATCAGGTTCGGATGCTGACCGATGACGAGGACGTTCACTACGTCGTCCGCTTCCGGGTTGTCGAGGTCTTCTCTGATCTGGGCGAGCGGATCCGGTCGCTTTTCAAAAAATAAGTCGAGGACAGAAAGGTGCGATCCACAGTGAACAAAAACTGTCAGAGAAAAATGTTGATCCTGAAAAATCCCAACAGTCCCCTGTTCGACGAGGCGTATCTGATCCTCAAGGACGATCCCGCCATCGAGCACGCCCGATCGACCGACATTCTCGAAGAGGCGAACAAGCTGATCGCCTCCCGAACCCTCTCCTTAAGCGAGGAACACCGCCCTCGTCGGTTCCCCTTCTTCCTCTACGGACTGCTCTCAGGGGGATCGATCTGCACACTCGTTTACTTTCTCTTTCTGCGGTGATTTTGCTATTGTTCACGTTTTATTCAATATATATTCAAAATATATGCCATAATTTATGATAAAATAATGGTAACTTTGGTGAACGGTAACAATCAGACGCCGATGCCGCACGGTTCGTTTATGTGTTGGCTGCCACGGCGTCTACATAGAAATCGGCCCCCTGACACGGGGGCAGGCTTTATTTTCGCGCGGCGCAAAGGGGCTACGCTTACTTTGTCGTTGGTGTGTTTTGCGCGGAAAAACCAATCGGATTAGGCTTGCCGTCGGCATATTCATGCCGTTGGCTTGATCTGCCGTGCGCCGGGTTTCCACGTTTTACGAGATACAGAAAGGAAAATTTATACGTTATGGCAAAAAAACAGAAAAACGACCATAAAGTCAGGGTTGCGTTTCTTGGCGGACTGGGTGAGATCGGAAAGAATCTCTGTCTGATTGAGAGCGAGAAGGATATTATCCTCATCGACTGCGGACTGGGCTTTCCCGATGAAGACATGTTCGGCATTGATCTGGTCATCCCCGACTTCACCTATCTGGAGAAGAATGCCGAGAAGATCCGCGGCGTATTCATTACTCACGGTCACGAGGATCACATCGGCGGCATACCCTATCTGCTTCATGTGCTGAACGTCCCGATCTACGGCAGCCGTCTGGCAATCGGGATCCTCAAGAACAAGCTGCTGGAGCACCGTCTGGACTTCGTTCCCGATCTTCACACGGTCAATGTGGGCGATATAGTCAAAACGGGCGATTTTTCGGTGGAATTTATCCGCGTGAATCACTCGATCCCCGACGCCTGCGCTCTTGCGGTGCAGACGCCTGTCGGAACCATCCTCCATACCGGAGACTTCAAGCTGGATCTGACCCCCATTGAGGGCGAAATCATGGACATCGGGCGGCTGGCAGAGCTTGGCAAGAAGGGCGTACAGCTGCTGATGTGCGAATCCACCAATGCCGAGCGTTCGGGCTTCACGCCTTCCGAGAAGACGGTCGGTCACACGCTGGACGGAATCTTCATGCGCAACAAGGACAAACGGCTGGTGATTGCGACCTTCTCGTCCAATGTACACCGGGTTCAGCAGGTGATCAACACCTCGGTCGCCTACGGGCGGAAGGTTGCGGTCACCGGACGGAGCATGATCAACATCGTCAACGCCGCCACCGAGCTGGATTATATGCACGTTCCCAAGGGAACGCTGATCGACATTTCGGAGGTCAAGCGGTTCAAGCCCGAGCAGGTGACGATTCTGACCACGGGCAGCCAAGGGGAGCCTATGTCGGCTCTCTACCGGATGGCGTTCGCCGAGCACGACAAGGTGGAGCTGGGGCACGACGATCTGGTGGTGATCTCGGCGTCTGCGATCCCCGGCAACGAAAAGCTGATCGACAAGATCCTGAACGAGCTGACCAAGCGGGGCGTACAGGTATTCAGAGACAGTGCCGTCGAGGTACATGTATCGGGACACGCCTGCCAGGAAGAGCTGATGCTGATGCAGGCGCTGACCAAGCCGAAGTTTTTCATGCCGATTCACGGCGAATACAAGCATCTTGTCGCCAACCGCGAGCTTGCCAAGGCGATGGGCATGCGGGAGGATCGGATCTTCGTCGGCGAGATCGGAAAGGTGCTGGAGCTTTCGGCAAATGATGCCAAGTGGAACGGGACAATTCCCGC
>CAYOON010000013.1:0-14522 GCA_964405595.1 uncultured Lachnospiraceae bacterium
ATGCCCTTTGCCAGTCGGCGTCCGATCTCGATCATCTCGCGGGTGGGTCCGCCGCCGCCGTCTCCGTGACCGAAGGTGTTGATAACCTCGCCGTGAAGCTCCCTCTGCTGGAAGCGCTCCCACGTTCCGCGGATCTGTCTGGGGTTGATGTCGCCGTTGTAGGTGGTGCCGTTGCGGAGTTTTTCACGGGGATCGTAGTCCTGCGCGGTCAGGAAGTAGGACAGAATCTCGGTGCCGTCGATGCCCTGCCAGTTGAAGACGTCGCAGGGAAGGGTGTTGGTCTCGTTCCACGAAATCTTGGAGGTCACGAACCGATTGACGCCCGCCTTCTGAAGGATCTGGGGGAGGGCTGCGGAGTAGCCGAATACGTCGGGCAGCCAGAGGATGTTGGATTCCACGCCGAACTCTTCCCGAAGGAAGGTCTTGCCGAGGATCAGCTGACGGACGAAGGACTCGCCGGAGGGAAGGTTACAGTCGGCCTCGATCCACATTGCGCCGTCTACCTGCCATCTGCCCTCCTTGACCAGCTTCTTGATCTCCTCGTACAGTTCGGGATCGTGCTCCTTCACATAGAGAAGCTGCTGGGGCTGGGAGTTGAAGAAGTGATACTCTGGGAACTCCTTCATCATGTTGACCACGGTGGAGAAGGTGCGCTGGCACTTCTCGATGGTCTGACGGAAGGGCCAGAGCCATGCGGTGTCGATATGGGAGTGTCCGATGCAGACCACGTTGGCCATCTGCTTGCCGCAGACCTTGCCGTAGAACTCCTTGTTCAGGTAGTTCAGTGCCGCCTTGACACTGTCGTGGTACTCGTCGGTTCCGCGGGTACGCAGATCCAGCAGGTTGATGGCGTTGTTGAGTGCGGTACGGATCTCGCAGTACTCCTTGCCCTCGAAGGGCAGGAAGTGCATGACGTCAAAGGGAACCTTGATATGGTAGAACAGGGTGCGGGTGTCCTCGTCGATCTCGCGGAGCTCGGCGTCCAGTCCGAGACGGTCGGGTCTGCCTGCGAAGGTGTAGACCAGCAGATCGAAGCTGTCGACGGATGAGTCGATGGGGAAGGTCTCGTGGTTGCCGTCCACGCCCTGTACGGTGTGACCGTTCATGTAGACGATATGCTGGGGATGGTCGGGACGGGTGGAAGCGATACGCAGTTCGACGCACTTACCCTTCATGTCCTCGGGGATGGTCACTTTTGCCTTGAACCATGCGTGATACTCGCCGTAGTCGGTCTTGGAGCCGCCGGCGGGCATATCCTTCAGGCAACCGGGGGTCTGGGAAATCCACGCGGGATCGTTTTCGGGGGGCGGGTTGTGTCCGGGCTCCTTGTAATCGGAAGGCGCGCAGAGCACGTTCTCGATTCGCACCGAGCGGACGAGAATCCGGCGGGAGATTTCATTCAGCTCCTGCCCGATTCGCTCTTGAATGTAGTTCATAAGTACCTCCAAATGGGTTTATTCTATATACAATAAGTATAGATAAAAGGGTTAGTCCACGTCTTCGAGCACGCGCACGGGCGGAACATCCAGCTTTTCGGGGTGGTGGATGTAGTACTGCATGGTTTTCAGGGCGGCGGCGTAGTAGAAGCCGTCACAGATCCGCTCGTCCATGACGATTTTGTAGTCCATCTTTTTGTGGGTTCCTACCGTTCCGTCTGCCTTGATGTAATGCTCCTTGTACTTTGAGCCGAAGGAGATGAAGAGCGGCACGTTGCCGAAGTTGTAGATGTGGTGATAGATGGGCGGAATGCCCAGCGACGCCATAGACGTGATGAAGCAGCTTCCGTGGAAGGGCGAGAGATTGGTCAGAAAGCGGGGAAGCAGCCGGTAATAGTCGAGAAGATGAAACATTCCCACCACAAACCGAAAGACGAAGGAGGGAAGCACCTTCAGAATGTTCATGGTCTTGTCTATGTCGGTGGTGGAGTCGTCAAGCTGTTTGGTATCGGTGATAATGCGGTTCATCTCTTCGTAAACCTGCGTGGCGGTATAATCGGCCTGTGGATGGAACTTGACAACCGTATCGGGCGATTCGGCGCGCATTTCCTTCTTGATGGTCAGGCAGATGGAAATGCCGGTACGGGCATAGATCCGCTGTCCCCGGATGAAGCGGTTGACGCCCGGCTTCTCTGCCACGGCGCGGACATATGCCGCTACGATCAGGTGCATCATGTTGAAGGAGGTGTATCCCTCGGCGCGCTTCCCTGCGATGTAGTCCTCGGCATGGTCAATGATCAGCGTATCCGAGAAGTAGTTGAGCGCGTCGTTGCGCTTTTTCATGATAAAGGGGGTGATCATGGTCATGGGAGGCAGACTGTAGAGACGGCGTCCCTCTTTTTTCAGCGCCTTTTGACGGCGTTTTGCACTTCTGGCGGCCTTTTTCGCCGCTTTGCGCTCGGCTTTGCTTTGCGGCGCGGAACCGTTATCGGCTTCGGGTGTTTTTTTCAGTTCATTCATCTTTTGTACCTTCACTTTCGGTTATTTCGTTTTGCCGGGGATGCGGAAATTCATCTCTTTTCTTCTTTAATTTTATCCCAATATTGCTTCGCCGCCTGCTCGGTACGGTTCGGACCGTAGTCGTAGTATTTTTTGCCGAGCAGATCGTCGGGGAGATACTGTTGTCTGACAAAATGGTCGGGGAAGTCGTGGGGGTATTTATACCCGTCGAAATTGGTATACTGCCGCAGATGCTTGGGGATGTTCTGCCCCAGACCTGCCGCAAAATCGGATGCCGCAAGGGCGTAGCCGGTATGGGCGCTGTTGGATTTGGGCGCGGTCGCCAGCAGAACGGCGCAGTTTGACAGCGGGATGGATGCCTCGGGCATCCCCAGTGCCAGCGCCGACTGGACGCAGGATTCGGTAACGCAGGCAGCCAGCGGATAGGCAAGCCCGATGTCCTCGGAGGCGATCACCCGCAGCCGCCGGCAGGCTCCCAGCAGATCGCCGCCTTCGAGGAGTCGGGCAAGGTAGAAGAGGGTCGCGTCCGGATCGGATCCCCGGATCGACTTTTGCAGCGCGGACAGCAGATCGTAGTGGACGGTGCCGTCCTTATCGAAGTTGCCCACCGTATGCTCGGTGAAGGCGTTTACCGTCTCGTCGGTGATCTCGTCGTCGGCGGCAAGGAAGCTGTTCTCCAGAAGATTCAGCGCGCGCCGCACGTCGCCGGATGCCGCGGACGCTACGGTCAGAAGGGTGTCGTCGGTGCAGGACTTTTCGATCCCGTCCCGCTTGTCAAGATAGTCCAGCGCGCGCCTGAGCGCGGGGATCATCTCGGATGCGGCTACGCTTCGGAAGGTGAAGACCGCCGAACGGGAGACGATGGCGTTATAGACGTACATGTAGGGGTTCTCGGTGGTGGAGGCGATCAGCGTGATCCGCCCGTCCTCGATGAACTCGAGCAGCGACTGCTGCTGTTTTTTGTTGAAATACTGGATCTCGTCCAGATAAAGCAGGATTCCGCCCGCTCCGAGGATTCCGTCGGTCTCGGCGCAGACTTTTTTAATGTCCGCGAGGGAGGCGGTGGTGGCGTTGAGGGTGCGGATGATCATTCCGGAGCTTTCGGCGAGGATGTTCGCCGCGGTGGTCTTTCCGGTGCCGGGAGGGCCCGCGAAGATCATGTTGGGAAGGGAGCCTCTGCTCTGAATCCGGCGTAAAATGCCGTTTTTGCCGAACAGATGGGGTTGTCCCACCATCTCATCCAGCGTTTTCGGGCGCATGGCGTCCGCCAGCGGCTGTTTTATCACGGCTTTCCCTCCCTTGATCGGTGATTGCATACTTTCCCGTCTAACATATTAGCATATTTTTCGGAAAAAGTCAATGTATTTCACGAAATTTCAGGAATTCTATACAACTTTTTTGCAAAGGTAATGCAAAAAAAGATAGCCTGCGGGCATATTGTCCGCAGGCATATGTGAGCGCGTTCAGATAACGGCGTTTCGTGATTTCAGATAGACGTCAATATCATGGTTGATATACTGATACCCTGTGGTATGAAGAACATCATAAAAATCACGGAGATAATCGTAGACGCCGTACCTTTCGAACAGTTCTGCGACGTCCTTGCCCGTCATGGATTTGTACGATTTGTAGCTTTCCATGCAGAAAACAGTGAAAGTTGATTCTTTGCTCATGCTTAACCTCCTGACAGCGGGTTCATACGTCGGGGAATTCTATCGTTCCGGTTTGCTCCTCCTGTATAAGCAGTGCGTAGAGCATCGGCGTGCTGTAATACCACACCTTTGTGTTCTCCTGCTCCAAAGCACGGTAGAGATCGGATGAATAGAGCTTGGAAATGGCTTCCTGCTCCGATATGCCCTTCTTGTTTACGATCATATCCACCAGATCGGAACTGATATATGGCAATATGGCTGCGAATTGATCCTGTTCCACAATCATTCCTCCTGTAGGATTTTTCTGGCTTCAACAAATTTGCAAAGGGAAAGAATTCTCTCTGTGTGCATTGCCCATTGGTTCTGCAAAACTTCCGTTTTCAATCGCTTTACGGTTTCCTCTGCATCGTATACCCCTGTTTCGAAGAGCCGGATGGTTCTGTATACGTTGTCGTCCGCGACAGGTCCGATATGAAGATCGAACGCTTCCACGGACGGTTCGCCCTGACGGTTTTTGGCAACGAAAGTAAGCCATTTCACATCGGCGCTGTCGAAACGTTTGATTTTGAAGGCTTTTTCTGCGGCTTCTAAATCGAATTCGTAAACGGATACATATCCGCAACCGACGTCTTTTCTGCGCATCTTGATTTTTGCCCAGCGTTCTGCCTGATCGTAGGACGTCGTTGTATAAAAGCCTGTACCGAAATCCAAAAACGTATCGCTCTGACGTATTTCGGGTTTCTCGACCTTATCCGTGCCTCCGTGATATAAAATCATGCGAGTACCTCCGAATTTTTATCACCGTTTTCATTATAACATACATTCCTGAAAAAATCAATCTGTATTGACAAAATATTTTTCAGAAAAAGAACAAATGTTCGGATTTCAGACAAACTGCTACTGCACTTGCAAAAATACGGTGCTATAATGCCATTGCAATCCGAAATCAACCGTTTTTCAAGAAAAAGAACGGTTTACCGGAAAAAACACGGAAAGGAGGGTCAATATGGATATGGAAACCACAATGCGCACCGGAACGCCCGCGTTCGAGACCGAGGCGGTCTTCCGCCGCAAGCTCAAGAGCTACATCAAGCACTGCAATGCCGATGAAAAGCATCGCAGACTGCCTAATGCCGCCGGATTCTGCCGCTTCTGCGCCATCACGAGAAGCGACTTCGCCGCCCTGTCGGAAATCTACCCCCTGATGTTCGATATTGCCGAGTCCACCTTCATCGACGAGGCGTTGAACACAAAATTTCCCAACAGCGCAGCAAACATGAACTATCTTGCCGAGCTGACCAGCTCCATCTGCGGGGACAACCCGAACACGGTGAAGATCGTGTGCGAGCACGATCCCGACGCCGATGGCCGCTAAAAAGGGGAGGGTGCTTCGTCTCGCGGGCACGCCCAACGACAGACAGAAGGAGTTCTTCGCCTCCACCGCCCGATACACCGCCTACGGAGGGGCGCGGGGCGGCGGGAAATCCTGGGCACTCCGGCGAAAGCTGATCCTACTCTGCCTGAACTACCCGGGAATCAAGGCGTTGCTGGTCAGACGATCGCTTGCCGAGCTGCGGGAGAATCATCTGTATGCCTTTCTTTCGGAGCTGGGCTCTGTCGCCGTCTACAAGGAGCAGCAGAAAAGCTTCCTTTTTCCGAACGGATCGCGTATTTTGCTGGGCTACATGGATGCCGAGCGGGACGTGCTTCGCTATCAGGGACAGGAGTTCGACGTGATCGCGCTGGACGAGGCGACGCAGCTGAGCGAATTTCAGTTTACTACATTAAAGGCCTGTTTGCGCGGCGCGAATCCCTTCCCGAAAAGGATGTATCTGACCTGTAATCCCGGCGGCGTCGGGCACGCATGGGTGAAGCGGCTGTTCATCGACCGGATCTACCGATCCGGTGAGAATGCCGATGATTACCGTTTTATCCCGGCAAAGGTCTATGACAACCAAAGTCTGCTGGATGCCGATCCCGGCTATCTGGACGCGCTGCGCTCCCTGCCGGAAAATTTGCGTCGCGCCTGGCTGGACGGCAGCTGGGACGTATTTGAGGGACAGTATTTCACCGAATTCTCAAGGGAGATTCACACCTGTGAGCCTTTCTGCATCCCGGACGGATGGCAGAGGTTCGCGGCTCTGGACTACGGCTTCGATATGCTTGCTGTACTCTGGTTCGCCGCCGATTATTCGGGCAGGCTGTGGGTTTATCGCGAGTACTGCAGATCGGGGCTGACTCTGTCGGGAGCGGCAGAGGCTGTGGTACGGGAATGCGGGGAAGAGCGGATCGAATACATCGCCGCCTCTCCCGATTTATGGAACAGACGGCAGGACAGCGGACAGAGCGGAGTCACCATCATGAGCGCACAGTCTGGTCTGCCGCCGCTGATCAAGGCGGACAACCGCCGGGTCATCGGCTGGCGGAATCTGCGGGAAATGCTTGCCGTAAGGGAGGGAGAGCCGCCCAGATTGCAGATCTTCCGGGGATGCACGAATCTGATCAGCTCGCTGCCCGCGCTCTGTCACGACCGGCTTCATCCCGAGGACGCGGCATCCCATCCCCACGACATCACTCACTCGCCGGAAGCACTCCGGTACGGGGTTATGTCCTACTCTACCCCGCCTGATGACAGTCAGACGGAAACGTTTTCGCCCTACGAAAGCTTCATGGGCAGAAGAAAGGTTCCCGGAATCGCCGATTATTGATCCGTTTTTTCGGATTGCGGCGGATCAGGTTGGCTTCCGGGAAGCTGACAAAGACGGGTTTCGGTCGGATTACACCGACTGAAATCCGAGGCTACTGAAGAAAGGCATGGTTATGAAAAGTAATAAAAAATCACAAACAAATGACGTTCTGACCCGAATCTGGGAGGCGTATGAGAGCGGGAAGGACTTCAAACGCCGGATCGGACTTTACTCCAGAGTGTCGGAAAACGAGCGGTTCTACCGGGGCGATCAATGGAGCGGAATCGCCGTGGAAGGGCTGCCCGCGCCGACCTTCAACATGATCCGGCGGGTGGCGAACTATCTGGTCAGCTCGGTTATGAGCTATCAGATGTCGATCCGTTTCGAGGATCTGTCGCTGAACTGCCGTCCCGACAGTCCCGCCAAAAGGGCGGGGCAGGAAGCCCTCCGCAGGCTTGGGCAGTATCAGGCGGAATGCTTTGAGCGGCAGGGTATGGATCGGCTGCTTCGTCAGGCGCTGACCGACGCGATCCTCACGGGCGACGGCGTATTCTACGCATGGTACGACGAGAATATGGTCGGAAATGACGGTTATAAAGGGAACGTCCGGCTGTCGCTTCTGGATAACGTCAATCTCTTTGCGGCTGACATGAATCTTGCCGACATTCAGTCCCAGGATTATCTTCTGCTCTCGGGCAGGTGCAGCGTGGAGAAGCTCAGAAGGGAAGCGCTGGCGGCGGGGCTTTCCGAAACGCAGGCGGCGCTGATCGTTCCCGATCAGCCGGACGAGAGTTCGGGCGGTCCCGGTTCCGACGAAAATACAGACGAGGATGCCGCAAAGGCGACCTACCTGATCTATTTCTACAGGAACGGGGACGGTCGGGTGGTCTTCGTGAAGTGTACACGAAATCTGGTAATTCGCACGGTTACCACCGGGCTGCGCCGCTATCCGGTTGCCGCCTTCTCCTGGGAGCAGGTCAAGAACTGCTTCCACGGATCCTCCCCGGTCAGCGAGCTGATCGGCAATCAGAAGTACGTCAACAAGGCTTTCGCCATGGAGATGAAGCACATGACCGACACCGCCTTTTCCAAGGTGATCTACGACAAGCGTCTGATCCCCGAATGGACGGGCGAGGTTGGACAGGCAATCGGCGTACTGTCGGGCGGGGATGTATCGGGCGCCGTTACCACCGTAGGCGTCGGCGAAATGCAGGACGGCTATGTGGACATCATCGACCGGGTCATCACCTACACCAAGGAGATGGCTGGCGCTACCGAAACGGCGCTCGGGGAGGTGGATCCCACCAATACATCGGCGATTCTCACCTTAAAGGAGACCGCTGAACAGGTGCTGGATACCGTCCGCGCGGCCTTCTGTCACTGCATGGAAGAGCTGTCGATGATCTGGCTGGAGATGGTGCTGGAGTATCTGCCCGAGGGCGTCGGCGGAATGCCGGTGCTTACCGGGTTGGATCCCGACTGCATCACAGCGATCGTGCAGACGGGTCCCGGCAAACGCTATTCGGGAACGCTGCTGCTGTCCACGCTGAACAATCTGCTGTCGGGCGGGCATATCAGTCTGCCCCAGTATTTAAAGCGTCTGCCCGACGGAATTATCCCCGACAGGGAGGATCTGCTGGCAGAGGCGATCGCGGCAGAATCCGCAAAAAAGGAGGTCAATCGGAATGGAAAACGAAAATCGGGTTGAAATCCCCGAAACAAAGGAGGAAATCCATGAAACGGAAGGATCGGAAGGAACAGAAGTCGCAGGGGAGCGTGAATCCCTTGAAGCGGAGCTTGCACAGAGCCGTCAGGAGATACAGCGACTTTCATCCCTCATCCGCGACCGGGAACGCGCGGATCGGGAAGCGGCGGACTTCGCCGAACTCTTCCCGACGCTGAAACGGGAGGAAATCCCAGATTTTGTCCGGGAAGAGGCCGAAAAGAGCGGAATTCCGCTGATCGCCGTCTACGCACTGTACGCAAGGCGTCAGGAGATCGCGGCGGTAAGAGCCGATCAGACGGCGAAAAGATCGGCAGAAAATTCGGCGGGATCGGTCGGAGGCTCCTCTTCGGAGTCCGATCTCTTCACGTTGGAGCAGATCCGCGCTATGACCCCGAAAGAGGTCAAAAAGCATTATAAAACTATCATGAAAAGCCTGAATAAGGGTTAAAAATTCAAGAATAAAGGAGATATGTGAAAATGGCTATTAACAATTTTATTCCTACTGTCTGGAGCGAAACTCTGGCAAAGGCACTGGAAAAGCAGTACATCGCTGTCAAGAACTGCAACCGTGAGTTCGAGGGCAGCATCAAGTGCATGGGTGACCGAGTCAAGATCTGTGCCATCGGATCGGTGAGCGTTTTCGACTACACCAAGAACTACGATATGAACACGCCCGCTACCCTGAACGACAGCTCGACTACGCTGATTATCAACCGCGCGAAGGCATTCAACTTCCAGATCGACGACGTGGATAAGACACAGGCGAAAAACAATCTGATGCAGGCAGCCATGCGCGAGGCCGCTAACGCTATCGCGGACGATGCGGACGCCTACATCTACAACCTTTATAACGAGATATCCTCGGCAAACACCATCACCAAGGCGTCGATTACCTACGAGGATGTAGTCGATCTTCTGATCAAGGCAAGAGAGAAGCTGCTTTCCAACAATGTGAGCAGCAATACCGAAACCGTTCTGGAGGTATCTCCCGCGGTCGCGGCACTGATCCTGAAGGCGAAGATTCTGCAGGCTACCGACAACGAAGACGTGATTACCAACGGCTATCTCGGTTCCTTCGTGGGATTTGACATCTATGTTTCCAACAACATTGTGAAGGATTCGTCCGGCAATTACAAGTGCTTTGCCCGCACCAAGCGTGCCATCGCTTATGCCGATCAGCTGAACATGGTGGAAGCCTACCGTCCCGAGAGGCGTTTTGCGGATGCGGTCAAGGGACTGCATCTCTACGGCGCAAAGGTGATCTATCCTTCCGAGATGGTTCTGCTGAACGTCTCGGTTGCCTCCTGATCGGGGTGATCGGTCGTGACGTGCAGCGCGCTTTGGAAGCTGGTTCAAGGTGTTCTGGTGATTGAACCGGCAGCGGAGGACGACCCGGGTACGGACGAGCCTTCGGAAAAGGCAGCTTCTGTTACCCAAAGTACCGATTATTCCGATCGGTATCTCGGAGCGCTGGAAACGGCGGTACGAACGCTGATTCCGCTGTCGATTCTGTTCGATCAGGCGGGAACCGATCTGCATGGCTTCCCGCTGACGGATGAATCGCCGTTTCCCCTGCCTCCCCGATTCGTATCGGCGGCGGTCTATCTGACCGGCTATCTGCTGGACGGCGATATTCGGCTGCATAACTTATATTCCGCCGAATGCGAGGGGATCAAGAGGGATATTCCTACGGAGATCAGTCCTACCGTACAGGTGTACGGAGCGTAAAACCTACCTTTGGTAGAACATCTACCGCATATGCGGTAGGTGGCAAAAAGGGAGCCTGCCGCGTGAAAACGCGGCAGGCTTTCTTCACTTTTTGGCCTTTGGTGCGGGCAGCTCGTCGTACATTGCGTTGAATAATCCGGCCAAGTATGACTTATCATCCACGTTATCCACCAGAAGCATCTCCTTCGCGCCTTCATACGGCAGTTCGTAGGACGGATTCTGCATATAGGAGACGGCGGACGGTACCGGCTTGACGAGCAGTCTGTCGTCGTAGATCCCACCGACGATTTTTCCGCGATAATAGAGGATGTATTCTCCCATCATCGCGCGGTAGGATATGTCGTCGAGGTCTGATAACTGCTCTAAAATGAATTGTAAGTACTCTTTATTTGTTGCCACATTCTTAACCTCACACAGAAAATTTTACCAGTTCACCTGCCACCGGGGGCTTGCGATTCCATCGGCGGACGATTCTACGGCGGGGTGCAGGGTCGACTTCGTTTCCCCTGTCGAGTTCGCTCGTTTTTCGCCCAGCAGATGGTCAAATTCGGCGTCGTCCATGGGCAAATCAACCGTTTTTTCCGTCCACGAGGACAGATAGGCGGCGTTTGCAAGGGTAAGCATGTTGATGCCCTCCCTGCCGTCGGCGATCATGGGTTCGTTTCGCAGAATGGCGCCCGTGAAGGCGGAAAGTACGCCGTTATGGGCGGTTTCGGGAGCGTCCGGCACGAATTCGGAAAGCTTTGGAACAATTCCGCAGGAGGAATCCTTCGCCGTGAAGCAGTATTCCCGCTCGGAGAAGCCGTTTTCCCAAAGGGACAGCTTTCCGTTCTCGATCACCAACTTTCCCCGATCGCCCACAATCTCCAGTCGATTGGTGCCGGGATACTCACCCGTGGTCGTCATAAACTGCGCCTGCGCGCCGTTTTCGTAGCGCAGAAGCAGGGTTGCCCGATCCTCGACCTCGATATTGTGATCGTGTCCCTCGTCGCAGACGGCATAGACCGATTCCGGCATACCGAAAATCCATTGCAGAAGGTCGAGATTGTGGGGCGCCTGATTGAGTAGGACGCCGCCGCCCTCGCCTTCGAAGGTTCCCCGCCACGATCCGCTGTCGTAGTAGCTTTGGGTGCGGTACCAGTTGGTGATGATCCATGTCAGCCGCTTCGGGATGCCAAGATCCCCCGACTGCATGATCTGTCTGGCTCTTTGGAAGAGGGGGGAGGTGCGCTGATTGAACATGATCCCGAATTTTCGATCGGTTTGATCGGCCGCGGCGATCATGCGCTTCACGTCCGAGAGCCGGACGCCGGCGGGCTTCTCGGTCATGACGTGCAGACCCGCGCCGAAGGCATCGATCGCGATGTCGGGGTGGATATAATGGGGCGTGGCGATCAGGACGGCGTCCACCGAACTGTCGGCGAGCAGATCGTGATAGTCCTCGTATATTTTCACGCCGGGCAGATTCTTCGCCGCCCATTCCCGTCTGCCGGGGGCGATGTCACAGACGGCGGTGAGGATGCCGTCCCGTACCTTCCCGTCCCGCAGGCTGGTCGCGTGGGCGGATCCCATATTTCCGATGCCGATGATGCCGAAACGTACTGTATTCATTGGAATTCCTCGTATTTTATCAGTAATTTCGTACAGAATGGGCGATTTCTACCGCCTTCCGGCAGTTTTGGGCGATCTGATCGAAGTCGCCCTTCATCATGAAGGATCCGCCGCAGGCGACTACCTTCGGGAAGGACAGATAGCTTGTCAGATCGTTTTCGCCGATGCCGCCGGTGGGAAGGAAGGTCAGATTCGGGAAGGCTGCGGAGAGCGCTTTAATGGTGGAAAGTCCGCCGAACTGCCCTGCAGGGAAGAACTTTACCAGCTCGATGCCGTGAGAGATGGCGGTCATGATCTCGGTGGGTGTCACGCAGCCGGGGATATAGGGGATCCCGTGATCCCGGCAGAGATCCGCAACCTCGGCGGAAAATCCGGGGCTGACCACGAAGGATGCGCCTGCACGGATCGCTTCCTCTGCCTGCTTGGCGTTCAGGACGGTTCCCGCGCCGATGGCCATATCGGGGTAGGTAATCACGCCCTGCCGGATGGCATCCGCCGCGCAGTCGGTGCGGAAGGTGATCTCGGCGACGGGCAGACCGCCGCTGAGCATGGCTCCCAGCGTGGGGAGGGTATCTTCGATGCGCTTCAGTACAACGACGGGTACGATCCGCACCTGTCGGATGGTATCTAATGCTTCCATGGTTGATTCCTTTCGGATGGAATTATGTGTCGGCGGGATTAAACGCCGCTATAAGCCGCAAATCCGCCGTCTACGGGGATCACCGTGCCGGTGACAAAGCCGCTGGAGGCGTCATCGGACAGCCAGAGCAGGGTGCCGATCAGATCGTCCACCTCGCCGAAGCGGTTCTGGGGAGTGTGGGAGAGGATTTTATGGGTTCGCGCGGTGGGCGTGCCATCCTCGTTGAAGAGCAGGGCACGATTCTGGTTCGTGACGAAAAATCCGGGGGCGATGGCGTTGACGCGGATCCCCACGGGGGCGAAATGCACCGCCAGCCACTGGGTAAAGTTGGAAATTCCCGCCTTTGCCGCGCTGTATGCCGGGATTTTGGTCAGCGGACGGAAGGCGTTCATGGAGGAGATGTTCAGGATCGTTCCGCCGCTTTCCACCATGTCGGCGGCGAAGACTTGGGTCACCAGAAAGGCGGAGACGATGTTCAGATTGAAGACGAACTCCAGTCCGGAGGCTTCCAGATCGAAGAAGGACTTGGTCTCCTCTGGCAGATCGGCGGTCTGGTACTCGTTGTCGGTGGTCGCCCGGGGATTGTTGCCGCCGGCACCGTTGATCAGGTAGTTGACCTTGCCGAATTTCGCCTCGATGGTCGCTTTTGCGGCGAGGATGGAGTCCTTGGACAGGCAGTCGGTCGGGACGGCGATGGCGTTCTCGCCGATCTCGTCGGCGATCCGCTGTGCGGCATCGGCGGAGATGTCCAGAATGGCGACCTTCGCGCCGCATTCCGCCAGCGACTTGGCGAACTCGCTCATCAGCACTCCTCCGCCGCCCGTTACGGCGACGATTTTATCGGATAAATCAACCTTGAAGGGGAGTTTTTTGCTCATTGTTATGATCATTCCTTTCTGTAATACCGGAAGTTTTGTGTCGGTTTCGGCTTCGCCGAAATGGTTGTCGTAAGACAACCAAGGCATAAAACTTCCAATCTGAAAAAGCTGCGCTTTTTCAGATTTCGCTACCTCGTTTATTTATTGGATTTTTCTACAGCTTCGAAGAGGCCGTTCAGATAGGCGGCGCCCAGCGCGCGGTCGTACAGGCCGTAGCCCGGTTTGCCGTCCTCGCCCCAGATGTTTCTGCCGTGATCGGGACGGACATAGCCGTCGAATCCGCCGTCAGACAGTGCTTTTACGATGGCGTACAGATCCAGCGATCCGTCCTTCGACAGGTGTCCGCACTCGGCGAAGGAGTGATCGTCTGTCCAGCGGATGTTGCGCAAGTGGGCAAAGTGGATTCTGCCGTCTTTGGCGTAATCGTAGGCCATTTTGACCAGATCGTTGTCGGGGTTAGCGCCCAGTGAGCCGGTACAGAAGGTGATGCCGTTTCGCTTGGAGGGGACGGCGGCGAAGAGGCGTTCGTAGTCCTCTTTACAGGAGATGATCCGGGGCAGACCGAAGATGTCCCACGGCGGATCGTCCGGGTGGATCGCCATATTCATGCCGACCTCCTCGCAGACGGGGATGATGCGGTTCAGGAAGTAAACCAGATTATCGAAAAGCTGTTCGTGGGCGATTTTGCTGTAGCGGTCGATCAGTCCCGCAAGCTCCTGCTTGGTGTAGGAATCGTCCCAGCCGGGCAGGGAAAGGGAGGCGGGATCGAGGGCGAGGATCTGCTCGTGATTATAGGAGAGGGAGTTGGAGCCGTCGTCGGCGGGGGTTTTCAGATTGGTGCGGAGCCAGTCGAAGACGGGCATGAAGTTATAGCAGATGCACTTGACGCCTGCCTTTGCCAGACGGCGGATGTTCTCGGCGTAGGCGTCGATATAGCGGTCGCGGTTGCCGATGCCCGATTTGATGTCCTCGTGGACGGGGACGGACTCGATAACTTCCATTTCAAGGCCTGCGTCGATGCAGGCTTTTTTCAGTTTCTCGATGGATTCGTTGCTCCAGATCTCCCCCACGGGGGTATCGTAGACGGCGGTGACGACGCCGCTCATGTTCGGGATTTGCCGGATGTAGGCCAGGAACTGAACGG
>CAYOON010000014.1:0-14207 GCA_964405595.1 uncultured Lachnospiraceae bacterium
TGTTGATCCTGTTGTTAAGGAGAACGCGAATCTGTCTTCCGATGTAACCGTGATTGCATCCGGTAACATCAATTCCGGCGGATGGAATATGGCAAACCTCAATAACGGCGTGATCGAGGCAGGCGGCGGATTTACTACCACCGCGGGCAGCGTTACCAGCGCATTGTGGGTCGGCTACGATCTGGGTGCGGTTACCCGCGTCAACTCTGTGGTTCTCTATTCTGCATCTTCCGGTAATGAAGCGGATGCCAATTGGGCGGGTATCCCCAAGATCTTCAAGATTCAGGTGTCCAACGACCTGTTTAACTGGGATACCGTCAAGGAAGTAAATAACAAAACGGTTCCCGAGCAGTTGAAGCCCTGCTCCTATACATTCGACGCGGTAGATGCAAGATATGTCCGGATCATTGCAGTTGAAAACTATGAAAAGGGCTCGGACGGCAACAAGAGCTACATCCAGCTTGCCGAGATGCAGGTATTCTACTCCTGTAACGATGGCACTTTGGAGAAAACCAGCGAAACCACAGGTACGATCAAGGCCAACACGTTGGGCAAATGGGCAAACGTAAAAGAAAGAGAGAATGATTTCGATCTGCGCGTTGTTCTGGCGGATAACGGCGTGGTACAAGCGGGCGATACGGTTACCATCACCTTCTATAAGGCAGACGGAACCCTCGCAAGAGCTGAATCGATTTCCCTCCCTGTAAGCACGAACCCTGCCGATAAAGGAAATAATAATGTGATGTATCTCTTCGGCGGCAAGGTTTCCGCTGCCGGCATCGAATATACCCCGGACGGCTGTTCGATCTTCGGCTGCGTAGTTACCGGCATTCCGAAAGGCGGCTTCGATCAGGCTGTCATAACGATCACCCGAAACGGACTGGTTGTAATGCCCGATTCGACGGTCGCGTACTCGACGCTGATTAAATAAGGAGGGTTAAAATAGATATGGAAAATAACAAAATGATCTATGAGGCCCCCGAGGTCACGATTGAAAAATTGGAGTCCGAAGACGTAGTTCTGGATTCGCTTCCCTATATCCCGTGGAGTGGTGAAATCTCGAACACAGACTGGTGAAAACAACAAATACGAATCAGATGCCGCACCTGTCGTGCGGCATCTGTGTTTGCAAAGACACCAAAAAAGTCATGATTAGACATGTTTTTTTATTATTTTGTTCAAAAACACTCTTGACAGAAAACCTTTTTTGTGCTAAAACAAATAAAACAAAGTGACGAAAGTCACGAAGTATGAAAGGATCGTGCGAATATGAAGAAAATTCTCTCTATGCTGCTTGCAGCCGCAATGCTGCTTGCAGTAGCTCCGATGGCGGTTTCGGCTTATGAAGCTGACCAAATTTCCGATATCGAAGCAAAACTCACAAGTGAAGCCGGTAACCTTGCAGTCGGTAAAACGGTGATTTACAGCTCGGCAATTCCCGAAGGCAGAAATAACGACTGGGCTCCGAGTAAACTGAACGACGGCTCGCTGAACTATAATGCAACTAGCCACGAAACCTGCGGATTCCACAGTCAGCATGCGGCTTTTGACGGCGACAGTGCAGTTATCGGAAAAAACCATGAAGAATGGGCCGGCGTTGATTTCGGCGAGGAAACCGAGTTTGACACGCTGGTTGTCTACCCCAACCGTCCTCAGGACAGCGATTTTGAAGGAACCAACGGCACCTGCCCCTCCTTCCCCAACGCTTTCCGCGTTCAGGTATCTAACGACGGAGAAAGCTGGTCTACCCTGACGATTACCGTCAACGGCGACGACGCAAATGCCGCACAGACCATCTACAACTTCGATCCCCCCGCTCCCGAACCCGTAACCATCAACTTCACCGCAGTGAAGGCACGTTACGTCCGTTTCGTCGGCGTATCGCTGAACTGGCTTGCCGAGGGCTTCTATATGAAGCTTTCCGAGCTCGCCGTATATAACAAAGGCTTTAAGCCCGGCGAGTATACCTACTCCGAGAACGTACTGGCAAAGAAGCCCCTTACCGTTGTGGCAGGCGGCGCGCATGAAGATGTTGCCAGCAACTGGCATCTGGTCAATATCAACAACGGCGATCGTTACGAAATGGTAACCTTCGGCGGCAACAACGACTACGGTCAGTTCGCCGGCTTCCACTCCATGCCTGCTCAGCAGGAAAAACTTGCAATTGATTTCGAGCTGGGCGAAGGCACAACTCTGAATCAGTTCATCATTTATCCCGGCACTGAAAAGTTCTCGGGTACCGCGCATAACAACAATGGCGACCACAAGATTTATTTCCCCGCAAACTTCACCGTTGAGGTTTCGACCGACGGTCAGAACTGGACCAAGGTAGTTGATAAGACCGGCTACTCGGTAACCGAGTACGCACCGCAGGTATTTGAGTTTGATAAGGTTACCGCAACCTATCTGCGCTTTAGCATGCTCAACCTGACCGACTATGTCAAGCTGTCCGAGATCGAAGCATACGATACTACGAAGACCCTGACCGCCAACAAGGATGAGGTTGTTGTTAAAGAGAAGACCAATGTTGCTATTGGTGCTACGGTTATTGCTTCCGGCGTCATCAATTCCGGCGATTGGAATGTAGCAAACCTCAACAACGGTGTCCTTGAAACAAAGGGTGGCTTTACCAGCACCGAAGGCGCAACTGATACCGCACTGTGGGTTGGATACGATCTGGGCGCAGTTACCAAGATTAACTCGATCGTTCTCACCTCTGCACTCTCGACCGATGAAAGAGATGCCGAGTGGTCAGGAATTCCGAAGAAATTTGAGATTCAGACATCTACCAACGGATTCAACTGGAATACCATTAAGACTTGTACGAACAAAAATGTTCCCGAGTTTTCTAAGGCGTATACCTACTCCTTTAACGAAGTAGACGCAAGATATGTCCGCATCGTAGCTGTTGAGAACTATGCGAAGGGTTCGGACGGCAACAAGAGCTATATCCAGCTTGCCGAGATGGAAGTTGTATATACTCCCAAGACGAACACACCTCCCGCAGCTACCGGTGATGTATCGCTTGCAGTTGTATTCGTTGCAACGCTTGCAGTTATCTCTGGCGCAGCAGTGATGATCAGAAGACGCCGTTATCAGTAATTCTGGCGAAATAATAAAAAGAATCCGCGCGACCGCGCGGATTCTTTTTTTGCAAAACCGACGTGACTTCCGTCACGCCGGTTTTACAGTTTTAATGATACAGTACCCGATACCTTTTCGGCGTCATCTTCACATGGTACTTGAAGAACTTCTCAAACAGCGCCGATTCGGCGAATCCCACTGCCTGACCGACCTGCTTTACCGAAATATCCGATGTAGCGAGGAGCCGTTTAGCCACCGAAAGCTTCTTCTCAATAACGTACTGCTTGATGGTTACCCCGAACTGCTCCCGGAAAATCTTGGCGATATAGTCGCTGCTGTAGTGAAAGTGTTCGCTGATCTCCTCGACGGTGAGCGGGGAAGAGATGTGCCCGTCGATGTAGCCGAGAATGCCGTGCATCTGCACCCGCTCGGGTTCCCGGTTCCGGGATTGATACAGCACCTCCAGAAGGAGCGCCAGCGACGCGTCCAGAAGATAACCGTCGGCTCGTTCGTTGGTTCCGAAGAAGCTGAGATTGTTGAAGAGCGTTTCGGCATAGGAGGAACGGGAGGAGATCCGCAGAATCCGGCCGTATAGTTGATCGTACTTTTCCAGCGTACAATTAAAGTCTACCGTATAGAATCCGCAGGATCCCTTCGAGGGTTTTCTGCCCGAAAGGGTAGCGTATCTGCGGATCAGATAGGCATCCCCTGTACAGAGGGTGACTTCCTCGCCGTTTATCATAAGATGCAGTTCTCCTTCGGTGACGTAGATCAGCTCGGAGAGATCCAGAAAGCGCTCTCTGTGGATCCAGCCGTCGGGGACGCTGATGTGGTAGGCGGAGATCACGTCCAGCTCCGCGTGCCGCTCCACCTTGTCATATCGGACGCCCGAAGAAATGTGAATCATCTTACCGGATTCCTTTCAGCGTGTGAATCGTGAGCTTCACATCCGGCACCGAACTGCCGTCTATGGTCGTTACGGTAAGATAGCGGATTCCGTAATCGGCAGTCGAACCCGCAACCGTGTAGATCAGACCGTCGTCGGCAAAGATCTCGCAGCCCAACACGTCCGAGATGATCCGAAGCTGGGTCTCGCCGCCGGTGTAGGAGAGGGGCATCTCCATATCGCCATAGGAGAAGGTGTTCCGGGAGGGGCGCACGAAAAACTCGTAGCCGAAGAAGCGGATTGCAAAGTCCGGCGTGTTTTTCGGTGCGGTAATCTCAATATCGTAGGCCTTGCGATGAAGGGGACGGCGGAAATTTTCCTGCTGACCGAGACTGTAGCTCTCGGTGTTCACCCGCAGGGACTCGAATTCCTTGACAGGAAGGGTGCGCAGTCGGTATTCACCACCTACCTTGCACAGAGATACCTGACAGGGAATGCCCATCTGATTCTCAAACACCGATTCGGGCGCGTGGAGAACATCCCACGCGATCTTGATGCGGCGATCCGGAACGTCGGAGAAGGTCTGCGCGGCATAGCTGGTGCGGGGACCGTAGAAATAGGGCTTGGATTCCTGCAAAGGAACATATCTTCCGCCCTTGAAATCGCCGATCAGATAGCGGTCGGATGCGCCGCTGAACACCCATCTGCGCACCCCCGGCTCATTTTCCACGTTCAGCGGGTAGATGTCGGGACACTCGTCGTCCCCCCGCAGATGCAGACGCTGGAGTTCGGTAAAGTGAGTGAGATCGTCGGATCGGAAGAGGACGTACTCATCCCGATCGAGGTAAAGGGCAAGAATATAGCATCCCAGCTCGTCGCACCAAACCGCCTTTGGATCCCGGTTGCCGCTCTCGATGTGCCCGATCACGGGATTTCCCGCGTATTTTTTGAAGGTCATACCGTTGTCCGTCGAATAGGCCATGCACTGGGTGTGCGGCTTCCCGGCGGAGATGGCGGAGTTTCCGCCCGCGGCGGTGTAGAAGAGGAGAATTGGATCGTTTTCCCCCTCTTTCAGCCCGGTGACATTCTTTTTGTCAACGATTCCGCTGCCCGAAAACATGGTACCCAGCTCGTCAGGCTGGAGCGCGCTGTCCAGCTCGTGCCAATGGATGAGATCATCCGAGATGGCGTGTCCCCAGGTCATATTGCCCCAGTTGCTGTCGGCAGTATTGTGCTAGAAGAACATGTGATAGGTTCCGCCTGCGTATACCAAGCCGTTGGGATCGTTGATCCAGCCGATTTTCGCGGAAAAGTGTACCATCGGACGGAATTCTTCCTTATAATAGCCCGCAGACGGGATGGTGTCCACGAAGGTAAAGTGCAGATCGATTTCGGGGGTAGCGGTGAGGGTGCAGGTTTTGCCCCGAAGATGGGACACGTTTACATAGGTATAGAAGCGGGGAGAAATGAAGTCGATATGGGCGTCAAAGTCCCAAATCAGCCTGCCGTCCTCGTAAAAACAGATTTTTTTCCGTTTTGCGTGCATGTTTACAGGTACGACAATGTACTTGTTTTTAATGGTTACTTGGTAATCAGTCATAGTTTTTCGCCTTTCGTAGCAAATATGTTTGTTCAATCTTATTATAAACGATTGATTTGTGCATTTCAAGTACTTTCATGAAATAATATCGGATTTTCTCCTTTTTTCAGCTTTTTCTCTATTGAAAAAAGTTCGCAAAGAATGTAGAATGAGAGTAAGGAAAACATTCCGAAAATCTTTTGTACGGAAAGGACAAAAAATCATGAAGAAAATCACAAGTATCCTGCTAACCCTTTGTATGCTGCTCTGTCTGCTGCCCATGGCGGTTCAGGCGCAGAGCGCAAACACCACCAACCTTCTCACCGAAGAAAAGCTGACCAAAAAGGTAAATGACGGAAACTGGACCTTCGAGGGCTCCGAACTGAAGGCCTCCAACAAGAATTTCAACGATAGTGCCTACCTCACCGACTACAAAATCGAGAAGGGCAGCCACGTTTATGTGGAAGCGACTGCGAAATACGACGGTCTGGCTTGGGGTATCATGTTCACCGAGAACCCCGACAATCCCTTCGGGAATTGGTTCTGCCTGAACATCGACGGAGATCGCTATGATTCCAGAATGTTCTTTATTGGAACCGCTGCTAACTCCGGAACCCCCTACCAGCCGGAGATCAGTATGCCGAACGCCAGAGACGGTGCGTACCACACCTTGGGTCTGGAAATTCTCGCCGACGGTTCCATGAAGCTGTATCTGGACGGAGAACTGCACACCGAGCTGAAGGACGCTAAATTCGAGGGCGCCACCGTTGGTCTCATGACCTGCCGCGCCGATGCTACCTTCAAGAGCTTCACCATGCAGAACGGTGCGCCCACCCATACCAAGGTTATGGACAGAACGCCCCGTGATCTGGAGTACACCTCCACGACAAACCTGCTCTCTTCCGATGTGCTCAAATATGCAGCCGGCAACAGCCAGTTCACTATCGCCGACGGCAAGATGAGCGCAAACCGCGGCGGCGGAGACAGCGCGATCCTGTCCGATATTCAGGTGAAGCCCGGCGATCACGTTTATATCGAGGCTACCGGTAAGGTCACCGACGGCAACGCATGGGGAATCATTCTGGCTGCCGATAAGAATAACCCCTTCGCAAACTGGATCTGCCTGAATGTGTCGGTTGACGTGTATAAATCCCGGATTTTCGCCCCCGGCTCCGACTGCGACGTGGCGAGCCCCTACGAGTATTTCTATTTTGATACTTCGAATGCCAGAAACGAGGAGATCACCCTGGGTCTGGAGATTACCGCTGACGGTACCTTCTACCTGACCTGCAACGGCGTTACCTTCGCCGAGAAGAAGACCGAAACCTGGAATGGCGCATATCTGGGTCTGATGACGTGGGAATCCGCTGTAGAGTTTACCTCTGCAAGTTACAATGTAGTCAAGGGACTGAAGGAAGAAGCACCTCCTACCGTGACCCCCACGACGCCTCCCACCGAAAAGCCTACTACTCCTCCTGTTACCGGCGACAGCCTGACTGTTGTTGTACTGATTGCAGTTGTCAGCGTCTGCGGCGCAGTTCTCACTGTTAAGAAGAGAAAGAGCATCTAATCACCACGAAAGGATCCCTATGAAAAGACTGATCAATATTGTCACATCCACACTGCTGACGCTGTCCATGCTTGCGCCCGCCTTCGGTTCGTTTGCCGCCGAGAGCGGCAAGATGCAGTCCCTTGATAACCTGGGGGGACTGGGCGGCAACTGGAAAATGGGGGATGTGATCGAATCAAGCGGTTCGGGCGACATGTTTGCATTGTCGGACAGCCGCGCCGAGAACTTCATTTTCGAAGCGGACGTGGAGTTTGTGAACAAGTCGGGAGCCGCATCGCTTGTCTTCCTCTCCACCGATAACCCCTCCCGCGGTTCCTATGTTGCCAACATCGACCTGTCGGCGGGCAACGCGCGGATTTTCCGATTCGAGGCAGCCGGCGGCGCAACCACCAAGGGTGAGTATGCGCTTACCGCGGCGCAAAAGGCAAAATCCACTTTCCATCTGCGCGTAGAGGTGGAAGGGAACAGCATGGTCTACTTCCTGGACGGAACCCCTGTCGTCTCGATAAACGACACTTCCGCAAAGCCCGGTAACCGTCTGGGATTGCTGACCTTCAATACCTCCATCAAATACTCCAATGTCCGCTGGGCAGAGATTACCGGCGGCGCGCCCGAGCTGGTATCCCTGACGGGACTTTCCTCCGCGTTCACCGGGCAGAGCAGCATGAAGGAAACGCTGCCCTTTGGTACCAAGGAGATGAAGCTCACCGCCGAGGTGAAGAACGGTACGCTTTCCGCGACAGCAAGCGGCGCAACCGTGCGAGTCAGCGGAAAGAACATCACCGTCAGCAATATCAAGGATAGCTTTGATCTGGTGATCTCGGTCACGAAGGGCGACATCGTGCGCAGCTATGTGGTACAGGTCAAGGTCGAGGCCGATCCCGCTACGATCTATAACGAAAAATGGAGACCGCAGCTGCATTTCTCCCCCTACGTCAACTGGCTCAACGACCCCAACGGTCTGGTTTACGATCCGTCCAATAAGACGTGGCATCTTTTCTTCCAGTACAACCCGTATGGGCTGAACATTGCCAATCAGGTCTGGGGACACGCAGTTTCCACCGATCTGATGCACTGGAAGGAGCTGGACGTGGCGATCCCGCAGGATAGCCTCGGCGCCGTATTCTCCGGCTCGGCTTTGGTGGACGAGAATAACACCACCGGATTCTTCACCGATAATAAGCCGGGTGAATCCAAGTTGGTAGCCATCTACACCTCCGATGGCGGCGATACCACCCACGGCGTGGAGAAGCAGTGTATCGCCTACTCGAAGGATCACGGCGTCACATGGATCAAGCCCACGAAAGAGACCCACGGTTTCGAGAATCCCATTATCTCCAATCAGGGAGAGAAGTACGGCAGAGATTTCCGCGATCCGAAGATCTTCCGGTATGACGGAAAGTGGTTTATGGCAGTAGCCGGCGGCAGAGCCAGACTCTTTACGTCGGATAACCTGATCAACTGGACAATGGTCTGCGACATGGGCTTTGACTCCGAGTGCCCCGACTTCTATCCGCTGCCCGTAGACGGCGATCAGAACAATGTCAAATGGGTCTATACCGCGTCCGGAAAGTGGTATGTGGTAGGCAGACTGGAGAAGGTCAGCGACAGCCAGTATAAATTTGTCGCCGAAGGTCAACGCACCACCTACAACGGCGGTAACGAGGTCTACGCTACCCAGTCCTACTACAACGACGGCACCGGCGCAAACCGCCGGATCGCTATCAGCTGGATTCAGGATAGCTCGGCGGGAGCACTGGCGGGTAAAGCATGGAACGGCGCTATGTCGCTGCCCTTTGAGCAGACTCTGCGTACCGTAAACGGCAAGATCATTCTTTGCTCCTATCCCGTAGCGGAAGTGGACGCCCTTCGTGGGAAGCAGACGGTGAATCTGAATAAGCCCACCGCGGCTGCGGCAAACGAGGCACTGCAAAAGAACCCCGGTAAGGCTTACGATATGGAGATCAGCTTCAAGCCCGACGCGAATTCGGTCGTAACTTTTACGCTTCGGCAGGGCGGAGCAAACTCGACACAGGTCATCTACGACAGAGCGGCAGGGAAGCTGCGGGTCATCCGAGGCAGATCGAGTGCCGCTACGGGTATCCCCACGGGAACCATGGAAATGCCCCTTTCTCCCGATAAGAACGGCGTCGTGACCATCCGTATCATCATGGATACCACCGCAATCGATGTGTTCGGAAACGGCGGCGAGGCAGCCTGCTCCGGATTGATCTTCCCCGGCGAGGACTGTATCAACAGTTCACTTGTCGTCAGCGGGAATATTGAGATTCAGTCGCTGAAGCTGTACAATATGACCTCCATCTGGCACAAGAGTCAGGAGGTTCTCCCCGAGAGTGGCATCTATTTTGACGCTCCCACCGCGATCGCTCTTGATAAATCGGTCAAGATTACCGCTTACCGGATCAATGAGAAGGGCGAGCGGGTAGACGGCTCGGTCACATGGGGAGACGTTGACGCATCCCTTGCGACCGTCGTATCCAAAGACGGCGGTACAATCGAACTGAAAGGCGTAAAAGCAGGCAAGCTGACTCTTACCGCCACCATAGGAGGGAAGAGCAAGAAAATCACCCTTTCCGTTGCCGATACTGGATTTGACAGCAATCTGGAAAACTGGACATCGAACGGAGATTGGTACGAGGGCGAGAACGGCTGGACAATCGCCGGCAGTAACGGCGACAGCTTCACCTTCTCCTCCGGAAAGCACTCGGGCGCCTTCACCTACACCGGCGAAGCAAACTTCGGCGGACAGGGCGGCTGTCTGGGACTGGTATTCGGCGCGACGAATCCCGCGAATCCCTCGTCGGGAACCTGGTACGGTGCTAATATCGACACCCACGGTTCCAAGCCCGTGATGAAGCTCTTCTGCAACAGAAACGGTCAGGAAGTCTGGAACGAAACCTACACCTTCGGCAACACGGCGAATATTTGGAAGCTGGAAGTGCGCTATTCCGACGATGGAACGCTGACCTACACAGTCAACGGACAGTCGGTCAGCCACAAGGTGAGTAATCTGACCTCCGGCGGACTGGGACTGGTCTCCTGGAACGGCGCCGGCAGCTTCAATAATGTGAACCTCGTTACGGACGGCGGCGTAACGCCTCCCGAAACGGGCAATCCGACCACGCCTCCCACCACCGGCGATGCACCGGTCACAACGAAGCCCGCGGTTTCGGGTACGAATCCGATCGTCACCAATCCCACTCCGTCCGGCTCGTCGTCCGAACCTGCTACATCCGGTTCGGCACCGCAGACCAGCGGTACGCCGTCGGTGAGCGATGCACCCGCTACCGGCGACTCTGCGTCAAACAATAACGACAAATCCTCCCCGCTGATCCCCATTCTGATCGGAATCGGGATCGTGGCAGTAGCCGGCGCAGTTGTTGCCGTGGTACTGCTCAAGAAAAAGAAAAAGTAAACAAAAGACGGCTGCAAGGCATCAAAAATGCTTTGCAGCCTTTGCATTTAAACTGCACAAAAAAAGACAAGAAAAGATCTTGCAATTTGTGCGATTAGATGTTAAACTGAACATACTGAAAATAATGGAAAAGAATTGACTTTTTCAATAAATTGTTGTAGAATAAGAATAACATCCTGCCCGTGAGACATAGGGCGGGAATTCATTCGCAGAAGGGAATTCAGTATGACGAACAGAGAACGAATTCAGGCTGTCCTGAACTTTGAAAAGCCCGATGACCGCCTTCCCATGATCGAATGGGCAAGCTGGTGGGGGGAGACCATCAACGCATGGCAGAATCAGGGGCTGTCCCGGGACATCCCTTGGGGAGAGATCGCGCCGACGCTTGGGCTGGATCAGCATGTGCAGTTCTGGCTTCCGCACAGAGCGGCAGGCTGTCCCGAACCTGCCTTCAACGGCGGCCCCATTATGGAGGATGAGCAGGATTACGAGAATCTGCTACCCTATCTTTACCCCGAACACGGCCCGGACGGTCAGCTGGACGCCATGCGCCGTCTGAAGGATCGCCATGCCGCCGGGGAGTTTCCGATCTGGTTCTCGCTGGACGGCGGATTCTGGTTCCCGCGAACGCTGTTCGGTATCGAAAATCACCTGTACTCCTTCTACGACTATCCCGAACTCTACCATCGGATCCTGAACGATCTGGCGGACTATCAGATCCGGCAGATGACCCGGATTTACGAGATCCTCACCCCCGATTTCATGACCTTCGGCGAGGATATGAGCTATAATAACGGCCCGATGATCTCCGAGGAGTGTTTCAATGAATTCCTTGCTCCCTACTACCGGAAGGTGGTGCCTTTTATCAAGGAGCACGGCACCAAGGTCATCATCGATACCGACGGAAACGTCAGTAAGATGATCCCGTGGATGAAAAAGGTAGGGATCGAAGGCGTTCTGCCGCTGGAGAGACAGGCGGGCGTGGACGTGAACGCTCTGCGTCAGATCCATCCCGACTTCCTGTTCATCGGTGCCTTTGACAAAATGACCATGCGCAGGAGCAGTGAAGCCATGCGCGGTGAGTTTGAGCGACTGCTTCCGGCAATGAAGTCGGGAGGCTTTATCCCCAGCGTGGATCATCAGACACCGCCCGACTGTCCGCTCAGCCGCTATCACGAATATGTGGCAATGTTGGAAGAATACGCTACAAAAGCAGTAAAATAAATCGGAGGAAAGTTTGAAAGAAGCCGATGGCTTCTTTCAAACTACGAATTTGTGCCTTGATTGGCTCCGCAAGGTCGGCTTCGCCGCCCTAGTCATTTCGCCAAAGGCGAAACCGCCGCAAATTCGAGATTATCGAAGAAAGGTATGGTTATAACTATGACAAACAGAGAACGTGCAATGAATATTCTGCACTATAAGCCCGCAGACCGCCTGCCCGCGGTGCATTTCGGCTACTGGCAGGAGCTTTTGGACGAGTGGGTAGAGCAGGGAAAGATCCCCCCGGAACTGGCACAGGGAAACTACGACGGCAGCGAGAAGGACGCCGAGCTGGATAAGCTGATCGGCTGGGATTTCAACTGGTTCCACGCGGTGGGACCGAACAATCACCTGCTTCCCGGCTTTGAATACAAGGTGTTGGAGGTTTTCCCCGACGGTACCCGCCGGGTACAGAACAGCGACGGCCTTATCGAGCGGGTCAAGCCCGGGACCGCTTCCATTCCTTCAGAGGACGACTATCTGCTCAAGGACAGAGAGGCGTTTGAGACCCTCTTCAAGCCGAAGATGCAGTACGTCCCCGAGCGTGTCAATCTCGAGTATTTTCGACATTTCAACGAGACCCGTCCGCAGGATGTACCGGTAGGACTGCATCTGGGATCGGTGCTAGGCAATATCCGGAACATCACCTCGGTGATCGGCATGAGCTATCTGCTCTACGACGAGGACGAAACCCTGTTTGCCGACATTGTCGATACCTACGCAGAGATGCAGTATCAGTGTGCAAAAGCGATTCTGGAAACGGGAGCGAAGTTCGATTTTGCCCACTACTGGGAAGATATCTGCTTCAAGAACGGTCCGCTGATCTCGCCCGACGTTTTCGACGAGCTTTGCGCCAAGCACTATAAAAAGCGTAACGATCTCTGTCACGAGTACGGGATAGACATCATCTCGCTGGACTGCGACGGCGTGACCGAAAAGCTGCTGCCCACATGGTTCGAGAACGGAGTGAACACCATGTTTCCCATTGAAATCGGGGTATGGGGCGATCAGTTCGAGCCTGCCAGAAAGAAGTTCGGCAAGGGAATGCTGGGCGTGGGCGGCATGGATAAGACCGCGCTGCGCAAGGACAAGGCAGCGGTGGACGCCGAGATTGAGCGGCTGACCCGGCTTGCCTCCATGGGCGGCTTCATCCCCTGTCCCGATCATCGTCTGATGCCCGGTACAAAATTTGAACTGGTGCAGTATTACGCGGAAGAAATCAAAAAGATCAAACTTTGAAAATAAATCCATCGAATAAGGGAGAATTGAATATGAATAACGAAATTCTGAACGAAATATCCGAAAACCTCCAGCGCGGAAAGGCAAAGATCGTCAAAGAACTGGTTCAAAAGGCGATCGACGCGGGAATCAGCCCCGACGTGATTCTGAACGAGGGTTTGCTCCCCGGTATGAGCGTCGTGGGCGAGAAGTTCAAGACGAACGAAGTCTACGTCCCCGAGGTGCTGGTAGCTGCCCGCGCCATGAATATGGGCGCGCAGCTATTGAAGCCCCTTCTGGCGGAAGCGGGCGTGCAGGCGGTCGGAAAGGTCTGCATCGGCACCGTACAGGGAGATCTCCACGACATCGGCAAGAATCTGGTGAAGATGATGCTGGAGGGCAAGGGTCTGGAGGTTATCGACCTCGGCACCGACGTAGCCCCCGAGACTTTCGTGCAGACCGCCATCGACGAGAACTGTCAGATCATCTGCTGCTCCGCCCTGCTGACCACCACCATGGGCGTCATGGAAGAAGTGGTGAAGAAGGCAGAGGAGGCGGGAATCCGTGACAAGGTAAAGATCATGATCGGCGGCGCGCCGGTAGACGAGGCCTACTGCGAGAAGATCGGTGCCGATAAGTACACCCCCGACGCCGCCAGCGCGGCAGATGCGGCTGTGCAATTTTGCAGAGCAGAGGGATAATCGTAATTATGAAAAGAAACATGCGTGACTGGCTGAATGAACTGCGTTCAGCCGAGAAAAAGCAGGCACTCCCTATCCTGTCCTTTCCGTCCGTTCAGCTGATGGGAATCAGCGTGCGGGAACTGATCTCGGACAGCAGCTATCAGGCGCGGGGAATGCAGCTGGTGGCAGAGCAGGTAAACAGTGCGGCGGCGGTGAGCCTCATGGATCTTTCGGTAGAGGCCGAGTGCTTCGGCGCGAAAATTCGCGTGTCCGACGGCGAGGTCCCTACGGTGACCGGGAGACTGATTACCGATGAGGAAGAGGCGAACGCTCTTGCGGTACCCGCCGTGGGCGCGGCGCGCTCCGGCTTATATGTAGACGCCATCAGAAAGGCGGCGGAGATGATCACCGATCGCCCTGTGCTGGCGGGAATCATCGGTCCCTTTTCGCTGGCGGCGCGTCTTCTGGACGTGACCGAAATCATGATGGAC
>CAYOON010000015.1:0-14146 GCA_964405595.1 uncultured Lachnospiraceae bacterium
AAAACCCGCCGCGAGGTGGTCTATTCCTTCTATTTCGACGGCAGGACGGTGGCGGAAATCTCCCGGCGGATGGGAATCCCCGAGGGAACCGTCAAATGGCACTTGAACAAGGCAAGAAATGACTTGAAAAGAGGGTTTACAATGGAAAGAAAAATCGGAAAACTGGGTCTGAATCCCATTAAATCGTCATCCTACAGTCACAGCGGCAATCAGGGACCGGAGGGCGGTCCCGAACACTATCTGCGCGACAAGCTGAACCTGAATCTGGTGTATAGCGTCTATCACGCTCCCAAAACCAAGGAGGAAATCGCCGAAGAGTTGGGCATAACTCCGGTATTTCTCGAGGACAGAATCGCGTTTCTGGAGGACAACGGCTTTTTGACCCGCCTGTCCGGGAACAGATTCACTACCTATGTCTGCTTTAGTCCCCTGACCTATTCCCGGGAGCGGTCGGATAAGCTGCTGGAAAAGAAACTGGAAGCGGCAGAACTTCTGGTAAAGGAGTATGTACCCAAGGTACGCGCGACCTTGGCAGAGCAGAAAGACCTCTACGATCTCTACATCCCCTCGGGGAACCGGGAGCTGTTCGAGGCGGCCACGATTTTTTTCGCGATTGCGAAAAGGTGCAGTCTGCACATCAGCGACGAGATCGATCTGTCCAAATACCGCATCAAGACCACGACGGGAGGGGATTATATTGCCTACTGCTACCCGGATTCCGAGCCGATTGATCCCGAATACACGCCGAAGCACGAGTGGAACTACTCGGCCTGCGGAATGATGTCCCGCGGGTCGCTGAAATATCCGGTCAGATCGTGGTCTATCGACAGCCGATACTGTTCGAGAGAAGGCTACTGGATGAATAATCGGTTCGAGGACTACGAATACCTGTATGAATATATTACCGGAGCCATCTCCGATCGTCCCGCCGATGCCGAGAAGATCGCCAGACTGCGGGAGCGCGGATTCATCGACGAGAACGGAAAGATTCTGGTGATGCTGATGAATCATAATCAGGTACCTTGGGATTCCCTGCCGACGCTGGATGCGGTAATCTGCCGGCAGCTTGCCGATACCGCCATGGAATACGCCGTCGCGTCTGCCGCCGCCTATCCCGAGCAGATGCGGGATCTGATCATCTCGAAAGAAGCAAACGGCTTTATTGACAATACGGTAGGCATGATGGTGAAGGATATTCTCTACGCAAACGGAACCTTCCGCCCGCTGACCGAGGAGGAGCGGATCACGTCCGATCTGATCGTTTTCACCGACCGGTTGCCGGAATAATCGAACTTACAATCGCCGCCCGTCGTTCGGGCGGCGATTTTTGCCGCTCGTCGTTCGGGCGGCGATATTTTTCGCTTTATATTGACGGACAGGGAATTTTCTGCTACAATGAAAAAAAACCAATCTACCCGATAAAAAAACGTAAAAAAGTTTAGTTTATAAGTGAAGGGACAATGCGATCCCCGAAAAAACAGGAGGTGAACGGATTTTGGAAGACAGTCAGATCATTGCGCTTTTCTTTGAGCGCTCGGAAAATGCAATTGCCGAACTGTCCGAAAAGTATGGAAAGCCTATGCACACGATCAGCTATAACATCCTGCATAGCGAGCAGGATGCCGAAGAATGTGTCAACGATGCCTGTCTGGCACTCTGGAACGCCATTCCGCCCGAAAACCCGAATCCGCTGCTGGCATACGTCTGCAAGATTGTCCGCAATCTGTCGCTGAACCGGTTCAGGCACGACCGTGCCGCCAAGCGAAACGCCGGATTGGATACATCGCTGGACGAGATCGCAGACTTCGTCCCTTCCGGCGAGACTGTGGAAACGAGGATGGAGCGGGAAGAGCTTACCCGGATTCTCAACGACTGGTTGGGGACGCTGGATCGGATGAACCTGTACGTTTTCATGCGGCGATACTGGTACATGGATCCGGTGGGCGTCATCGCGGGGAATGTCGGGCTGACCGATGCTGCCGTTTACCTTCGGATCGACCGTATGAAGAAGAGTCTGTACAAGAGACTTCAGAAAGAAGGAGTGTTCGAATGAAAGAAAACATCAACGACAAGCTGTCCGATGCCCTGACCGACGTGGACGATGAATATATCATGAAAACGGAAAATCCCCCGGAGAAAAGTCGGAATTTGTGGATTCGGTGGACCGCCCTTGCCGCTTGTCTGGTGCTGCTCGTATCAGCGATCCCGCTTTGGGCGATGATGAAGGACAAGACACCCACCTACGATAACGCCCGGTTCAGCGCACAGGATATTGCGAATCTGTTTGGTATGACGAAGGACGGGGCTACGGTATACTATAAGAAGGTTTACGTTCCTGATCCTGAATACTTGTATCTGACGCCGCTCCCTACGGTGGACTATCTACCCGTGTATGAGAAGGTTTTTTCTTCGGTAAACAAGAGGGAATTATCGAATTTGGCAGACAAATGCCTTCCGAATATTGCCGAAGCGTTGGGAGTTGATAAACCGAAATACGAGGTTGAGCAGGAGAAAGATGATTGCAGAATTGATACGGATGCGGGAGATTATAATATCAGAATATATCAGGAATATATGTGCAATTATGTAATCATAAGCAGAATACTTGATACAGATCCCCTTCGCAGAGTGATCCTTAACGGGAAAACGGTTACGGTCGATCAGACGCAAAGCGATGAAGAGATTATCAGCTCATTGTCAGAAATCCGCGCGGAACTGGTAAAGATGTTTGGCAGAGATTTCCCGGATGCCAAAGTAGTTCGCAAGTATGACGCAAACAGCGAGAACGGCGTCAAATGGCTGTCTGTCTATTTCTATGACGGTTCCGAATATTCGTTGAACGGGTTTACCAATGAAAACAATATCCCATTTTCGGACTATATTGAACTGGATTTTGATAATTTCCAGAATTATGCCGATGATTTAGTAAGCAAGGATCATCTGACCGATGTTAGTATCCGATATGTGAATTACCGCAAGGATTTGTCAACAATTTCTAATCATAGAGTCATCTCGCTGGAAGAGGCGGAAACCTTGCTGGAGGCAGGTTATGTCTTCGGGGGGCATTCCTGCAAACTCTGCATGGAAATGCAGGAGGCGGTGGACTTCTCGGATTACGATTTCGTGGGGATGACCTATATTTTCGGCAGTGCGAAATATTACGATTCCGTTGCCAAAAAATTTAAACCGCAAAATTCCACGGGAATCCCGTTCTACGTCTTTTACAAACAGCTCGAACTCGAGTGCCAAAACGGCAATCTGACCTATGCGAAAACCTACGTTCCGGCGATCAAGGTTTCCGGATTGAAGGAGTACTTTGAATCGCAGGAGAAAGAACACAGAAGCAACGTGAATGTAGCCTATCCCGACGATGAATAAAACCCAAGCCGATGCTCACAAACGGGCATCGGCTTTCGCTTTTTCCGGAAAATCTTGAACGAATTGTTAAATTCCGTTTTTCCGCCTTTACAAATTGGCAAAAATGATGTAAAATAAATCTGTATAAAAGTATTTGCGACAAAGAAAGGCTATTTTGACTATGGCAAAACGAATTCTTTTGAAAATATCCGGCGAGGCGCTGGCGAAGGGATCGAACGATACCTTCAACTTCGATAAAGTCCGCGAAATCTGCGGGATTGTCAAGGAATGCCGGGATCTCGGCTATCAGATCTCCATCGTCTGCGGCGCCGGCAACATCTGGCGGGGCAGACAGGCCGAAAAGAAGATGGATCGCATCCGCGCCGATCACATGGGCATGCTGGCGACTCTGATCAACTCCCTGTGCATCCGCGACTTCCTTGAGCAGGCAGGCGCGCCCGCTGTGGTGCTGTCCGCAGTTGCTATGGAGCCCGAGTTCGTGGAGGCGTACACCAAGGAGAAGGCGATCCGCTATCTGGAAGAGGGGAAGGTTGTCGTATTCGGCGGCGGATCCTCCAATCCCTGCTTCTCCACCGATACCGCCGCCGTTCTCCGCGCAGCCGAGATCGAGGCCGACACCATCCTGTTCGCCAAGGCGGTGAACTACATCTACAACCGCGACCCCAACCTCGTCTGCGACGAGCCGCTGTACAAGTACGCCTACCTGTCCTACGGCGAGATTCTGGAGAAGGGTCTAACCGCTATCGACATCACGGCTACTGCCTTCGCGCTGGCTAACGATCTGACCATCACGGTCTTCGGTATGAACGATCCCCGGAACATCATCAAGGCTGCCACCGGAGAGGTGCAGGGAACCATCATTCACGGCGGAAACAGCGTGATTCTGCCCGAATAAAGCGACCATACCCCGGAATATACTGAAATAATCAGAAAGAATAGAAAATCGAAAGGAAGATGAACCCATGAAACTGGATACCAAAACTTACGAAGAGAAGATGCAGAAAACCATCGCCAACTACGAGAGCAATCTGTCAACCATCCGTGCCGGAAAGGCCAACGCCGCCGTACTGGATC
Organism: uncultured Lachnospiraceae bacterium; assembly: GCA_964405595.1. Lineage (GTDB taxonomy): Bacteria > Bacillota > Clostridia > Oscillospirales > CAG-272 > CAKSQF01. The sequence continues at coordinate 4,453 of CAYOON010000015.1, forward strand.
GTGTGATGGTGGACTACTACGGCTCGCCCACCCGTATCAAGGACATTTCCCAGATCAAGACCGCCGACGCGCGCACGCTGGTGATCACCCCTTGGGATAAGTCTACCCTGAAGCTGATCGAAAAGGCGATTCTGACCTCCGATGTGGGCATCACGCCCGCAAATGACGGGTCGGTGATCCGGCTGATTTTCCCGCAGCTCACCGAGGATCGGCGTAAGGATCTGGCAAAGCAGATCGCCAAGATGGGCGACGAGACCAAGGTCGCTATCCGCAACATCCGCCGCGAGGCTAACGACAAGTCCAAGGATATGAAGAAGAACAACGAGATGACCGAGGACGAACAGAAAGCATCCGATAAGACGGTGCAGGATCTGACCGACCGCTTTATCAAGCAGATCGACGTCATCACCGACAAGAAGAAAGAAGAGATCATGTCTCTTTAATTGTAAATTGCGCACTGATTCGGGCAGCGGCGGCAGACGGGGAATCCCGGTCGGCCCTGCCCGATCGATTTAAAACAGGGGGACACAAGATGGCAAAGAAGCAGGACGTCGCGCAGGTGATCTGCGACGAGCGGTTGAAGCATATCGCCTTCATCATGGACGGCAACGGCAGATGGGCGAGGTCACGGGGTCTGCCCCGCAGTATGGGACATCGGGCGGGGGCGAAAGCCTTCCGACGGCTGGTGGACTATGCTAAGATCATCGGGCTGCGCTGCATGAGCGTCTATGCCTTCTCCACCGAGAACTGGGCAAGACCCAAGGACGAGGTTGACGCCATACTGAAGCTTTTGGACGCCTACATCGAGGACGCCCTGCGGGACGTGGTGGAAAACGACGTCCGGGTGATCTTCATCGGGGATAAGTCGCCATTTACCGGGGCGCTCCGGGCGAAGATGGATCATCTGGAGGAAGTGTCGAAGGATCACAGTCTGATCCTGAACATCGCGCTGAACTACGGATCGCGCTCTGAACTGGTACATGCGGTGAACTGCGCGATCGCGGCAGGGGAGACTCCGGTTACCGAGGAAGTGATCGGTCGGTATCTGTACACCAAGGATTCGCCACCGCCCGATCTGATCGTGCGGACCGCGGGGGAACTGCGGCTGTCCAACTTCCTTTTGTGGCAGGCGGCGTACAGCGAGGTTTACTTTACCGATCGGCTCTGGCCCGACTTCGGGGAAGCCGATTTGGACGAGGCGATCCGGGCGTTCTACGCACGGAAACGCCGCTTCGGCGGACTGGACAAAGAAGTGAAAGAGTGAAGCGGCTTGGTTCAGACTCTTCACGGAAGTTTATGCAATGAACGAAAATTTGCAAGAAAGCAAAGGTGACAAGTCTGAAAAAGCTACGCTTTTTCAGACTGGAAGTTTTGTGCCTTGGTTGTCTTACGACGACCATTTCGGCGAAGCCGAAACCGACACCAAACTTCCGGTATTACAGAAAGGCATGGTCAAAAAATGAAAACAAGAATCATTACCGGTGTGGTGGCGCTTGCCATCTTTCTCCCCTTCGTGGTTTTCTCCCATACTCCGGCGTTTATCGTCTTTACGGTACTCGCAACCGCGATTGCCGTCTATGAGATGTGCAACTGCATGAAACAGTGCAGAAAATTGCCGCAATTTGTTCTGTCGGAGCTGTACGGGATCCTCTGCGCTCTTGCAACCCGTCTTTCGTCAAACTTTTTGACGACATTTATGGCATTGACCGCCGTTTACGCCTTCCTGATTGCCGGGATTGCCCTTTTTTCCAAGGAAAAGTACCCGCTTGACAGGGCTGTTATGCTGATCTGCGGTGTGGTGTATGTAGTCTTCGGATTTAGCTCTATCGTCATGGTCAGAGATCTGACAAACGGCGTCCTGATCTTCTGGCTGATCTTCATAGCGGCATGGCTTTCGGATACCGGCGCTTATTTCGTCGGCGTCCGCTTCGGCAAACACAAGCTGATCCCCGACGTCTCCCCCAAAAAGACGGTGGAGGGACTTCTCGGCGGAATCGCTACCTGCGTGGCGATTTTCCTGATCTATGCCGGACTGGTTTCCCTGATTTCGGAGCAGTACAAGGCGAACTTCCTCTCCTTCTTCGTGGCGGGCGTGTTGCTCAGCCTCGTGTCGGTATTCGGCGATCTGCTGGCTTCCTTTATCAAGCGCAGATTCAAGGTCAAGGATTACGGCTTTATCTTCCCCGGTCACGGCGGAATTATGGATCGCTTCGACAGCGTGCTTGCCGTGTCCATCGTACTCTACATATTCTGCACAAACGTCACCTTTATGCCGCTCTTCCGTTAATCGGAACATCTGAAAGGAATTGTCATATCCATGATCCGAAACGTTTCTGAAAAATATCTGACCGTCCTCGGCTCTACCGGCTCTATCGGTAGGCAGACGCTGGACGTCTGTCAGCGGCACGCCATCCCCGTGGAGGCGCTGTCCGCCAGAGAGAACGATGTCCTCTTGGAGGATCAGATCCGCAGATTCCGTCCGAAATATTGCGCTCTTTCCGATCCTTCCGCCGCCGCCCGGCTGAAGGGTCGGATCGGCGATCTGGACGTAAAATTGTTCGCCGGCAGGGAGGGGATCCCCGAAATGATCTCCCATCTGACCGGGGATACCCTACTGAACTCCATCATCGGCGGCGACGGGCTGATCCCCACGGTATGCGCTGTGGAGCAGGGGATGAACATCGCCCTTGCCAACAAGGAAACGCTGGTCAGCGCGGGGCAGTACGTCATGGATCGGGCGCAGAAAAAGGGCGTGCGCCTGATGCCGGTGGACTCCGAGCATTGCGCCATCTTCGAGTGCCTGCAAGCGGGCAGACGGGAGGAGGTCAGACGGCTGATCCTGACCGCGTCCGGCGGTCCCTTCTTCGGCAAAAAACGGGAAGATCTGAAAAATATAACGCCCGAGCAGGCGTTAGCCCATCCGACTTGGAAGATGGGACGAAAAATTACCATCGACAGTGCTACACTGATGAATAAATGCTTCGAGATGATTGAAGCCGCCTACCTGTTCGACATGCCCGCCGACAAGATTGACGTGGTGGTGCATCGGGAGTCGGTGGTTCACTCCATGGTGGAGTACGCCGACGGCGCGGTGATCGCCCAGCTGGCGACCCCCGATATGCGGATGTGCATCCAGTACGCGCTGACCTATCCCGACCGCCTTCCCGGCTCTGTCACGCCCATGGATTTCGCGACCCCCTTCGGGTTGTCCTTCTATCCGCCGGACTACGATACCTTCAAGCCCCTGCGTCTTGCAAAATACGCGCTGGAGCAGGGCGGGGTGATCCCGGCAGTACTCAACGGGGTCAACGACGCAGCGGTGGAGCTTTTCCTGAACGGGAAAATCTCCTTCCTCGCCATCGGCGATCTGGCTGACGAAATCGTGCGGGGATATAAGAATATCGCAAATCCCTCTTTGGAGCAGATCGTGGCGGCGGGCATCGACGGCGGACACAGGCTGCGTCAGGTGGCGGGCGTCGAGAGCTTTTGCCTGTGACTGTAGCTGATTCCCTGACGGTCGGGGGAACCCCGGCACAGGAAAAATTTGAAATGAGGTATGGATTTTGATTATTGTTACCATCCTGATTGCCATTCTGGTATTCGGCTTTCTGATCTTCGTTCACGAGCTGGGTCACTATACCTTCGCGCGGATCTTTGACGTGCACATCCACGAGTTTGCCATCGGAATGGGACCGAAACTGATCTCGAAGACATCCAAAAAGACGGGAATCGCCTATTCGCTGCGGCTCCTGCCCATCGGCGGTTTCGTCATGATGGCGGGAGAGGACGAGGAAGTGGACGATCCCCGGGCATTGAACCGGAAGCCGGTCTGGCAGCGGATGATCATCACCGCCGCCGGAGGGGTCGTCAATATCCTGATCGGCTTCATCCTGACGGTGGTCATGGTGCTCTGTATGCCGAAGCTGGGTTCGACCGTAGTCTACGATTTTCAGGAAAACGCTACTTCTTCCACCTATCTTCAGTCCGGCGACCGGATCGTCTCCATCGAAGGGCATTCGGTGACTACCCATATGGATCTTGCCTATGAGATCATGCGTCTGGGCATTGATCCCGTGGAGGTGGTCGTGGAACGGGACGGGGAACGCGTTACGATCAAGGATGTGGTTTTCCCCGTTGAGGATCAGGAGGGAACTCTGCTGGGATCCATGGACTTCCGGGTGTATACCGTGAAGAAGAGCTTCGGCAACGTGATGAGTCAGACCTTTGCCTATTGCCGACTGTCGGTGAAGCAGGTCTGGGAAAGCCTGATTGACCTGATCCGGGGCAGATACAGCGTGAAGAGCGTGTCGGGGCCTGTGGGCGTGACCAACGAAATCGGGCAGGCTGCGCAGTACAGCATAGAGAGCCGGAACGCGTCCTCCTTTTTGTATATCGTGGTGCTGATCGCCGTGAATCTGGGCGTGGTTAACCTGCTCCCGCTGCCCGCGTTGGACGGCGGACGGCTGTTCTTCATGCTGATCGAGCTGATCACCCGGAAGAAGGTTCCCACCGAGATTGAGGCAAAGATCCACTTCGGCGGGATCGTGGTGCTGATGCTGCTGATGCTGATTATCACCTTCAAGGACGTGTTCACATTGTTTTGACGGAAAGGAGTCGTGATTTCCATGAATTATAACGAAATCCGGCGGAAAACAAAGAAAATCAAGGTCGGGAATCTCTATATCGGCGGAGATGCCCCGGTGGCTGTGCAGTCGATGACCAACGTGGATTCGGAGGATTTTCCCGCCGTACAGTCGCAGATCGAGCGTCTGGTGGCTGCCGGATGCGAGATTGTGCGTATGACCGTACCGAACATGAACGCGGTGCAGACCGTCTATAAGCTCAAGGAAGCGGGACTGTCCATTCCGCTGGTGGCCGATATTCACTTTGACTACCGTCTCGCCCTCGCCTGTGCCGACGCGGGGATCGACAAGATCCGCATCAACCCCGGCAACATCGGGGACGCCGATCGGATCAAGGCGGTGGCCGATCGCTGTCGGCAGAAAGGGATCCCGATCCGGTTGGGCATCAATTCCGGCTCTCTGGAAAAGGATGTGCTGGCTAAATACGGCGCTCCCACGGCGGAAGCGCTTGCCGAATCGGCTATGGAGAATATTCGCGCGTTGGAACGCTTCGATTTCGATGATATTATCGTGGCGATCAAGTCCTCCGATGTTTATCGGATGACACAGGCCAACCGGATTGTGGCGGATGCCTGCGACTACCCCATCCATCTGGGGGTCACCGAGGCTGGCAGCGCCGCCATGGGAACCGTCAAATCGGCGGTGGGCATCGGATCCATGCTGCTGGCGGGAATCGGGGATACGCTCCGGGTGTCGCTGACCGCCGATCCCGTGCTGGAGATCGAGCGGGGACGGGCGATTCTCGCCTCGCTGGGGATGGATCGTCGGGCGATGATCAATCTGGTGTCCTGCCCCACCTGCGGGCGAACGAAGATCGACATGATCGGGCTGGTGTCCGAGTTCGAGCGGCGGATGGGCGAGATCCGGGTCTCCCGACCCATCAAGGTTGCCATTATGGGATGCGTGGTGAACGGCCCCGGGGAAGCCGGGGACGCCGACATCGGCATCGCCGGCGGCAAGGGGGAAGGACTGCTCCTGAAAAAGGGTGCGGAGCCTGTCAAGATCCCCGAAAATGAGATTCTGGATCGGCTGATTGCGGAAATCAATCGGATGTGAGGCAGAATATGGGAAAAATTCGTTTATAAAACCGTCTTGACCGCGTATTAGAGCTGAATTTGTACTTTCAAGTTCAAAAGAGGAAAATAAAATGCAGAGTATAAGAATTTATGAAATGCCAACTTGTAAAATGGTTTCATCGGGAATAGGTATGTTCGGGGAGAAAAATTTCAATAGATTTGAAGAATGGTTCTCTTCACTAAAGCGTAGTCTGTTTCCGCAGGATTTCCTGTATTGGGCGGGTGAGGGCTTTGTTTGGTTGTATATGTATGAAGATGGCATGGTAGTTCCGCCGGAATTTGAAATAATAGATTTCGAAGGAGGTCTTTATGCTGTTGCAACCGACATCGACCAAAAAACAGATAAGGATCTTATGAATACAGAGATTGACAAATTTTTGAGTGAAAACGGGTTTGAGCGTGACGCATTCCGTTCGGAGTTGGGAAATGTAATTACATCTCCGCTTGCGAAAAAAATAATGGGATACGATCAGATGGACTATTATATCCCGATAAAAGGAAAATAAATCCCGGTTTAATGGAGCGTAAAAGCAAGTATGAATTTGAACTTGGGTGAAAAATATGTATGAAAGAATGCTGAATAAACAAGTCGTGCCAACAATAGAAGAAATGATCGAGTACTGTGCAGAAAATGCGGAACTCTTTTCTATGATAAATGATTGGTTGACAACTACTTTTCGTACAGAACAGAAAATAGTTTTCCCCTATGGGAATAAATATGGATGGGGAATAGGTCATTATAAAAACAAAAAGCTTATCTGTAATATCTTTGCCGAAGCCGGTGCATTTACTGTTATGATACGATTAACAAATGTGCAATATGAAGCGGTTTATGATAAGATGAAAAAATACACTCAAGAATATATTGATCATAAATATCCTTGCGCCGATGGTGGCTGGATACATTATAGAGTTATATTCCAGGAGCATTATGAGGATATAAAGAAGCTGCTGGAGGTTAAATTCAGGCTCTGATCATTGATTTCGGCAGCAAAAAACGTCTTTTACACAGAAAACCGTGTCGGAGAGGGAAAAATCCGGCACATGAAAAGGAACAAAAAGAATAATGGAAAAAATCGAGAAAACATTTTTGGAAAAATTCAATAAATACACGCCTGCACCCTCCCATAGGGAGATTTTTGCGGGCGTTTCGCGCTATACGGTCAAGGCGGACGTGGAACGGCGGATGATCGAGACCGGAATCTGGCTGGATCGCCCGGTGGACAAGGATACCCTCTACGCCATCGAAAAAGCCATCGCCGATGCCTACGGGCTGTCCATGGTGCGCCTGCTCCCCCACTATCCGGCGGAATCCTATACCTTTGACTACGTTCATCAGGTGATCCGAGAGGCACATCGGATCGGTTATGTCGCCAACGGATTCTTCGGGAACTACAAGGTTTCCGAAAGCGGCGGGGTGATCACCGTGGAAATCGGCTTCTCGGCGGGCGGGGTGGATCTGGTCTGCAAGGCGGGGACGCCCGAGATTCTGTCCGCCATCCTGCGCTCGGAGTTCGGTCTTGAACGGGAGTTCCGGGTGGTCGGCAGCGAGGATCCGTCGGCGGAGTACGAAAGATTCGCCGAGCTTCAGCGGCAGACGCTGCAAAAGCTCCATAATGAAGCCGCGCAGGCGGCAAAAGCGGCAGCAGAGGCACGCCGCGCCGAGGAAGCACTCCGGAAAGAGGAGGAAGAAAAGTCGGCGCCGCTCCCCATGAAAGAGACACTATCCGCTGAAAACGTAACCTTCGAAAAGACCGACGAGGGATTTGTCCGTGCGGGCTGTATGACCTTCGATCTTTCCTCTCCCGAGGCGATCTTCGGCGATCCCTTCGAAATCGAGCCGACCCCTCTGCGCCTCGCCCTCACGAACCCCGGAAAGCGGGTGACCGTGCTGGGACAGGTGAATCAGTACGAGTCCAAGGAGTCGCGAAACGGTGACAAGCTGCTGATGACCTTCGGAATCACCGACAACGACGCCTCGGTGAACGTCAAGCTCTCCCTCCCGCTGGAGGAGGGCAAGGTGTTGGAGAAGATCATCACCAAGTCGGGACGCACCATCAAGCGGGGGATCGCCGACGTGGTGACCCTCTACAGCCTGCACGTTGCGGTGCAGGGAAATATCCGTGCCGATAAATTCGACGGGGATCCCGTCCTGTCGGCGACCGCGATTCAGAAGATCGGCAGGATCGGGCGAACCGACAATGCCCCCGAAAAGCGGGTCGAGTTGCATCTGCACACCAATATGTCCACCATGGATGCTCTGACCTTCCCCGAATTCGTGGTGGAAACCGCCGACGCGTGGGGCTGGGACGCCATCGCCGTTACCGATCACGGCAACGTGCAGGCCTTCCCCCTGCTCAAGGACAGCGCCTCCAAGAAGAACGTGAAGATTCTCTACGGCATGGAGGCCTACTATGTGGACGACGCCGCGAGAGCGGTCTATGGCGGATGCGACACCCGTTTCTCCGACGATGAAATCTGTGTTTTCGATATTGAAACCACCGGACTTTCGGTTATGGAATGCAAGATCACCGAGATCGGCGCCGTGCTGATCCGCGGCGGAGAGGTGATCGGGCGGTTCAATACCTTCGCCGATCCCGAGTGCCCTATCCCGGAGGAGATTACCCGTCTGACCGGCATCACCGACGAAATGGTGCAGGGCGCGCCCTCCCAGAAGGATGCCGTCCGGGCGTTTCTGGACTTCGCCGGCGAGCGTCTGCTGATCGCCCACAACGCGGGATTTGACGTCTCCTTCATCCGCAAGGTCTGCGAGGACGAGAAGATGCCCTTCCCAAACGCCTATCTGGATACGGTCGCCCTCTCCCGCTATCTGAATCCCGAACTGAAACGGCACAAGCTGGACAGCCTTGCCGAGTTCTACGAGCTGGGCGATTTCAACCATCACCGAGCCTGTGACGACGCCGAGATGCTGGCTTTGATCTTCTTCAAGATGCGGGAAAAGCTGCTCAAGGAGGGCATCTCCACGGTTCCCGAGATGAACGCCGCCATGGCAGAGAGCGCCGATCCGCTGAAGCTCCGTCCCTACCATATGATCATTCTCGTCAAGAACATGGTGGGACTGAAGAACCTTTATAAGATGATTTCCCAGAGCTATCTGCAATATTTCCGGCGTTTTCCCCGGATTCCGCGATCGCTGCTGACCGCCTATCGGGACGGGCTGATCATCGGCTCGGCCTGCGAAGCGGGGGAACTTTTCCGCGCGATCCTCGACCACCGCTCCCAAGCGGAAATCGAGGAAATCGCTTCCTTCTACGACTATCTGGAGATCCAGCCCATCTGCAATAACCGCTTCCTGATCCGAAGCGGCAAGGTTGCCGACGACGAGGGGCTCCGGGAGCTTAACCGGAAGATCGTGGAGCTGGGCGAGCGGCTGAACATCCCGGTCTGCGCCACCTGCGACAGCCATTTTCTCAACAAAGAGGACGAAATTTACCGGAAAATCCTCTTAAAAGGGCAGAAATTCGCCGACGGCGATCAGGAAGTGGGACTTTATCTGCGAAATACCGAGGAAATGCTCGAGGAATTCGCCTATCTGGGTTCCGAGAAGGCCTACGAGGTGGTGGTCACCAACACCCGGGCTATCGCGGCGCAGTGCGAGAAAATCCAGCCGATCCCCGACGGCTCCTATACTCCGAAAATGGACGGCGCCGAAGAGGATTTGCAGAAGCTCTGCTGGGATCGCGCTATGGAGTGGTACGGCTACGGCGACGTCATCCCCGACGTCGTCACCAAGCGTCTGGAGAAGGAGCTGACCTCCATCATCAAGAACGGTTTTGCCGTACTCTACATGATCGCACAGAAGCTGGTGTGGTACAGCGAGTCCCAAGGCTATCTGGTGGGATCGAGAGGATCGGTCGGATCCTCCTTCGTCGCCACCATGGCGGGTATCTCCGAGGTTAACCCGCTGCCGCCCCACTACCGCTGTCCGAACTGTCGGTATAACGAGTTTATCGA
>CAYOON010000016.1:0-14145 GCA_964405595.1 uncultured Lachnospiraceae bacterium
GAAGAGCTGCCAGAGCGACTGGGCTCCGCCGTAGGCGATGGAGGACTGATCCTCTGCCGTGTAGTCGTATCCGCCCACGTCCTCGTTGTGTCCCGACAGGAAGTAGGCAATCGGCTTCTGACTCTGATCCATGGTAATCGAACGGATGGCGGTACAGAAGCGATAGTCGCCCACAAAGGCGGACACCGCGAAGGTCGTATAGCTGTAGGTGAAGAAGGTCTCCCTGGGGTAGACCCGGTATTCGTGATGATCCTCGTAGACATGACCGCTCTCGTCGGTATACTCGGTATAGTTGTCGATAATTACGGTAGTCCGCGAAAAGGTGGAGCTGTCATAATCGTCGCCGACGATGTCGCGGATTCGCTCGGGCTCGGCGTTGGCGTTGATATAGTCAACCGAGATATAGTCGAAGGTCTCGTCCAGCTCCTTTGCCAGCTCGTGGATGGGCTGCATTCCCCAGTATCCCGACTGTCCGTAGCTGTTGGCGGAGGTGACGCCCAGATTCAGGCGATCCTCCTCGGTCAGAAAGTAGATGGTAACCCGGTTTTTCTTCCCGTCAACCTCGGAGAGGTAGGCCTTGCTCTGATCAGAGAGGGCATACAGCTTCTCGGGGGTCATATCATAATACCATTCGAATCGATTGGAGAAGGCGGACACGATCACGTTCAGCACGATAACCAGTGCCACGACGATCACCGTCAGAATCACGGCATAGCTTCCGAATTGAAATTTCTTTTTTTCCAGTAAATTCAAGCGAATTCCCCTCCTTTCAGCGATGCTTACGCTTGATAAAGACCACGGTGCCGCAGATCAGCATCGCCAAGGGGAGCGGACCGCACAGGAAGATCGTCCAGCCGATCACGTCGCCGCTCTTCACCGATTCCAGTGACTGTCCCTGAATTACCTTGTAATCAATGGTAAAGGGAACGGTTTCCCTCGCCATCAGACGCATGGAGTAGAAAAGGACGTCGGCGTTGCAGTAGGAAGAGCTTTCCAGATACGCACCGTCGGCAAAGTTCATGGATCCGCTGAACAGAGCGAAGTTGGAAACCTCGCGGTTGTCGCTGGTATAGCGGCTGCCATAGGAGAGTGCCATCAGCGGCGCCTGCTCGCCTGTGCGATAGTTCGCCACCGTCTCGCCCGCCGGATTCACGGCGTAGGCGCTGGTGGGCGCCAGGAAAACCGAGCCCACATAGGTGGTGATCATGGCCTCATAGAAGCCGTTATTCTGAAGGTGCGCTTCCGAAAGCTCCAGCACGTTCGCGTTCCGGAAGATCGCCGGAGGCGCGGAGGTCATCGAGGTCAGATATTGTGTCAGATTGACTCCGACGCTGTCGACATTCGTCTCATAATCGGCGTTGAATACCAGACCGTCGGGCGTCAGACTGTTGGTGCCCGAATCCCGCACCGTCTGATCGGTGATGCGAACGCCCCAGTAATCCCAGCAGTATTCCTGAAAATTCGGCAGTTTATCGGCGTTTCCGTCGTAGAAGACCATCAGATGATGATCCTCGTAGCCGAGGAACTTCCGGAGTATGTCAACCTCTCCCGCGCTTCCCTTTTCCAGATCTCTGGAGATCAGATCGGTTTGCGGGCCGTAGAATATGATCAGTCTCGCGCTGTCGTCCTCGAAAAGCTGCTTGTACTCGGTTTGCAGATTGATCTTCTTGGTAACAAAGCCGGCCTTGAAGAGCAGATCCCGGAGGGCAGTCGCCTCTCCGTAGTCGGCGTTCATGGAAGCGTCCAGCGTACTGCCGTCGCCTACCGGCTCTCCATGTCCTGTGACGAAATAGACGGTGGGATTCGCGCCCGACAGCGACAGAATGGTCGAGGTAAAGCGCAGATCGCCGTTGAAAGCATAGGCGTAGCTGGAATTGGAGTCCATCACATAGAAGGCGTCCCGCTTGCAGAGCCGGAAATTATGGTGCATGATCGGCTCGCCGTTCGAATCGGTGATAAAATTGCCGTTGCTGTCCTTCTCGGCGGTGTAATTGTCGATAATTACGTCCTGCTTGGTGAAGACAGTACCCGCGGTGGTGCGGAATTCGTCCAGCTTTTTGGCGTCCCGGCGGAGGTTCAGCGTCTGAACGTCGATATAGCTGTACTCCTTGGCGAAGGACTGCGCAAGCTCCCAGATATAGCGCATTCCCCACAGATCGGTATCCGATCCGGTATAGGAGGTCGAGTAGCCCATCTCGGGGGACTGAAGCTCGTCCTTATCCGCCAGAAAGTAGATGGTAATGTTATTTTCCTCCGGGTCGATGTCACGAAGCAGTGCCTTGGACTCGTCGGAGATTTCGTTGAATCCCTCGGTCGTCATGTCAATGGTCAGGACGTTATCCCCCAAAAAGAGGGCAAGTCCCGCGTTGAGCAGCACCACCGCAAGCACGACGGCAAGCGTGATGAGCGTTGACAGCGACCGGTGAATCAGCTTGTTTTTCTTATTCATGGGTCAAGTCCGTTCCCTTTCCGTAAACTTTCATGAAGTTCAAGTGTCTATCCGTCAGTCCCAACGCCGCTTCTCGTAAACGCGGACGGTCAGGAAGAGGAAGACGAAGGAAATGGACGCATAGTAGATCAGCGCCTGAATGTCAAAATAGCCGTAGGTGAACCGTGTCAGACGCTCCATCAGCGAGAACCAGTTCAGAACCGAGCGGATCAGCGCGCTGTCAATACTGCCGTTGAAGGCGGAGGACAGCACGAACAGGATGATCACACCCATGGTCAGGAGTGCGGCGATCAGCTGATTCTCGGTCAGCGAAGAGATAAAGACGCCGATCGCGATGCAGGCGCCGCCTGCCAGCAGGATCGCAAGGCTGGATCCCAAGAGTACCGCTCCGTTCGGAGTGCCGTACTGGTAGAGAGCGAAGAAGGAGACGCAGGATACCAGATAGGTAGCGGCAAATACGGTATAGGCGGCAAGGAATTTTGCCACAACCATTCCCGACAGACTGACGGGAGAGGTCAACAGCAGTTGCTCGGTGCGGGTCTTCTTTTCCTCAGCGAAAAGCTTCATGGTCAGAAGGGGCAGCACGATGATATAGACGATCAGCAGCCATACGAAGTAGGCAGACACCGACGAGCTTGTCCCCTGTTGCAGGGTGGTGTAGGAGAAGAGCAGTCCGCTGGTAATCAGGAAGACCGCCACGAAGATATACCCGATGGGCGTTATGAAATAGGAGCGAAGCTCTCTTTTATAAATAGCTAACATAGTTTATGAACATACCTTTCTTCTGTAATCTCGAATTTGCGGCGGTTTCGCCTTTGGCGAAATGATTGGTGGAGCCAATCAAGGCACAAATTCGTAGTTTGAAAGAAGCGGATAGCTTCTTTCAAACTTTCTTCCTTTCAGCTTGCGGACTGGGTTTTATCGGTATCCGTTCCGCGGTTTCTGCGTCTCTTTTTCCGCACAGGCTCGGGCGTGTCCACAACCTGCAGGAAGATGTCCTCCAGATTGGCGCCCATGGACTCCATTCCGATGATTGTCCACCCTCTCTGGGAGATCGCCCGGAAGAGAGGTTTGCGGATGTCCAGACCCGCCTCGCACTCCACCAGATAGGAGGTAGAGTCGGCGTCGTGGGAGCCCAGCACCTCGGCATAGTTCACGCCGGACACCTCGCGGATGGCGGCAAGCACCTCCCGCTGGGGACCGCAGATTTTCAGCGAGAGTCTGCGGTTTCCGTTGAACATCTCGGAGATATTCTCGGTACGCTCGTTTGCCACGATCTTGCCCTTGTTGATAATCACGATCCGGTCGCAGACCGCCTGCACCTCGGGCAGGATGTGGGTGGACAGGATTACCGTGTGATTCTTGCCCAGCGTCTTGATCAGGTTGCGGATCTCGATGATCTGCTTGGGATCCAGACCGACAGTCGGCTCGTCGAAGATAATGACCTTGGGATTGCCCACCAGCGCCTGTGCGATGCCCACGCGCTGACGGTAGCCCTTGGACAGGTTGCGGATCACCCGGTCTGCCACGTCGGAAATCCGGACGGTATCGCAGATCTCCTGCAGATGTTTCTTGCGGTTCAGCGAGCAGTCCTTGAGGTCGTAGATGAAGTGCAGATACTCTCTGACCGTCATTTCCATATAGAGAGGCGGCAGCTCGGGCAAATAGCCGATCTGTCTCTTTGCCTTGACGGGATCCTTCAGAATGTCGATTCCGTCGATTTCCGCGCTGCCCTCGGTGGAGGACAGGTAGCCGGTCAGCATGGACATGGTGGTCGTCTTTCCCGCGCCGTTGGGGCCGAGGAAGCCGACGATCTCGCCTTCCTCAACGGTCAGGTTGATATGGTCGACCACCCATTTGTCCCCATACCGTTTTCCCAGATTTTCAATCTTAATCATAGGTATATCCTTTCTCTTCTATCAAAATCCCCCAAAGGGGAACAAAATTCCAAACATAGAAACAGTATAGCACGAATATATAAACAAATCCTGAACAAATGGGATTTGTTTGAAAAAATCATCAAATCTTCACACAAAAAGCGGATTTTGCGTGTAAATGCGCTCCAGTCAAAGCGCGATCGCCGCGCCCATGGTTCCCCGCAGCCCGCCGGACGCTCTGTGCGAAAAATAGCGGTCGGGGTGACAGCAGGTGCAGGCGGGATTTATGTCGATGTTTTCCTCCCGCAGTCCGCACAGGAGAAGAATCCGCTTGTTCAGCCCGGGCAGATCGGCGTAGTACTTTCCGTCCCTGACCGACAGACAGGATTTCGCCAGTTCCGATCCCGCAAGCGCGGTCAATGCGGTCACGAAATCCTCCTGCACCTCGTAGCAGCAGTCATGAATGCAAGCTCCGATGGCTGCCCGGATCCCGGACGGATCGGCTCCCAGCTTGGTCATTTCGCCGACGCCGACGGCGACCATCTTTCCGCCGCTCCCCCTCCATCCGCAGTGCAAGGCTCCGATCACCCCTGCATCCGGATCCCAGAGCAGAATAGGCACACAGTCGGCAATTTTGACAATCAGCGCGATTCCGGGGGTATTTGTGACAAATCCGTCGGTATCTTCGAACATCCTGCCGCCGTCCGCGGGAGTCACCCGGCGAACGTGCAGCGAATGAGTCTGCCTTGCCAGAACGGCGTGGCTCCGGTCGTACCCCATTGGCGCAAGGAGACGGTTGATATTCTCGGTCACGTTCTCCTCGGAATCCCCCCGATTCTCTCCGATATTCAGCGACGCAAGGTGCGGGAGGGTGCTGATCCCGCCAAATCGTGTGGAAAAGGCGTGGGGAACACCGATGCGATCGGATCTTTCGATCGTCAGCCCGCCGATTCGCTCTTCCCGGAACATGGTATCATCTTCTTTCAATAATAAAGGACTGTGAAATAATCGTTTGTAACCGTGTAGCCATGTAGATCTCGGTAACCGTTAGTCCGCTTTTTCTTTTGACCTAAGAAGGCGCAAAAGAAAAAGCTTGGCAAAAAGAAAACGCCGATAGGGAAGTTTCGCCCGTTGCGACGGGCGACCAAAGGCTCCGCCTTTGGAATCCGCCACCTTTTGAAAAAGGTGGACGAAAACTTTTAAACGCGCACCCTTCGAACCGGGTTACCCGTTCCTCTTCTGCATCCGGACATCAGTCCCACAGAAGCGCAGTACGGTAAACTCGCCGATCAGACGGGAGTAAATGCGGTCGTCATACCGCTTTTGCAGATCCTCGGCGGTCAGATTGGTACTGAATATCAGCGGTTTTCCCAACATCAACCGGGCGTTGATCAGATTATACAGACAGCTTACCGTAAAGGAGTTTCCCGACTCGGTTCCCAAATCGTCCACGATCAGCAGATCGCATTCGCCAAATCGTCGGGTATCCGCTTCCCTTCCCCCGACCGTCCTGCCGAACCGTTCTCCCGAATATTCGTCGAACAGGTTCTGCGCGCTCTCGTAGACCACGTCATACCCCCTGCCGATGATCACGCCCGCCATCGCCGTGGACAGATGGGTCTTCCCAAGCCCCGTTTTCCCGCAAAGAAGCAGGTTTTCCCGGGTCTCGGATTCGAAATTCTCGGCATATTCGCTGCAAATTTCGAGGATTTGGGTCATTCTGCGGTAAACCGTCGGATCGCTCTGATAGTATTTGAGGCTGAAAGTGTCGAAATTCTGCGTTTCGAACAGCCGACCCAACCCCGAGCTTTCCAGCCCCGCCATGGTCAGCTGAAAACGCATACAGGAACACATCTTCTCCCCGACAAAGCCGGTATCCTTGCACTTCTGACAGTCGAATTTCGCTTCGGTATAGTCGGCAGGATAGCCGTAGGCAGTCAGCAGTCTGCGCCGCTCGGCCTGGAGCGCCTCGTTATCCCGGCGGATCAGCGCCAGACGCTCCTCCAGCCCGATCCGTCCCTTGGCGATCTCGTTCATGATCTGCACGCCCGTCCCCGCCAGCTCGGAATCTATGTGCGCGATGGCGGGAATGCGTCCCCGCACCTCTTGAAGATGCACCTCTGCCAGCCGCTTCGCGGCGGCACGCTTTTCCTCATAGGTCTGCTGAATCCGTAAATAATTCTCCCGATTATATCCCATAGGAACCTTCCTTTCGATGAGAAAATCCGTATATCGAAACTATTCTACCTTTTTCCCGTGCTTCTCCAGACTGTGCCGGATGGCGGCCTCGAAGAATTCGTCCCGATCGAAGGAGGACGCGCCTGCGGCGGCAGCCTTCTTCTGCTTATACTGCTCCATAGCGGCTCTGGCGTCCTCGGCGGTCTTATAGCCCGCCTCCCGCCAGCTGGTCAGCACCTTATTCATGTAGGGCATGGATGGGCCGCCTGTGGCGTCCACCGCAACTCCGTAGACCAGCTCCAACATGTCGTCGGGGATCTTCCAGTCGGTCCAATTTTTCACGAAACGCTTTTCCTTCTCAGTCAGCGCGCGTTTGCCCCATCCCATGAGCTTTCGGAGGGTGAATTCCATAGCGGAGAACTCTTCCTCTTCCCGGATTCTGTCCTCCAACGCCTCGACGGTGACGATTCCGCCGTTGTAGAGCGAGATCGCCGTTTTTACTATGTAAGGAATCGAGCCCTTGCCCACCTCGATACAGCGTTTGACCAGAAGTAGGATAAAATCACCGGAAAAACGGTAATAGTCGATCAGTCCGATGATTTTGTTAATCTCGTTTACCGACAGCATCTTCGAAAGCAGCCGCTGGCACTCGTCCACGAAATCCCGCATCCGGTCGTTCTCGGCGAACAGCCGCTCGATTTCGGGGCCTGTATAGGAGGGCATATCGCCCGAATGTACCACGCTGACCTTGTTTCCACCGTCGGTCAGATGCTCGGTTACCTTCACCGGCTTCACGTCGGCGTCGCAGGTCAGCACGCCCGCGCCCCGCCAAAAATTCAGCGACCGAAGGGCTTCCTCCTCGGAAATGCCGATCTTCCCGGCAATTGCGGACAGCTCCACTTCCCCGTCGGTATCCGCCAGCGCCAGCAGAAAGCGCAACTCGGCTCTGTCGGCATCGGCAATCCGCTCCAGCGCCCTCCCGGGCAGGCAGAGCACCCGCTCGCCGTATTGCATTCTAATTTTCATTATCATTCTCCGTATTTTTGGAAATCTCCATATCCCACCGGCTCTGCTCGTCGGCGACCCGGAGCTGATAGCAAAGCTGCATCAGATGATCGCCCGGATTCAGATTCCGCACGATCAGATCTCTTCTCTGCGAAATCTCGGTATCGGTCAGATTCCAGATTCCCCGGACGCCAAGCTCCGCAAGTTTCACAAGCAGCGGCTCGGAGACCGGCTGTGTCAGTACGGCGATCTCTCCCTTGTTTTCGGCAAAATAGCGATCCAGCCCGGAGATGGGATAGACGGGAAATCCGTTTTTCTCCCCTTCGCCGGTAAACGCGGGATCGGTGTCAAAAAGTGCTTTCAGAAAGACGCCTCTCGGAAGGAAGAGTCCCGACTCGGCTAAAGCGGAACCGAAGTTCCCGGCACCGATCACGATGGCGCTGTAGGCCTCGTCCGCGCCTAAAATCTCGCCGATCTTGCCGTAGAGATACTTGACGTTATAACCGTATCCCTGTTGTCCGAAGCCGCCGAAGCAATTCAGATCCTGCCGGATCTGGGAGGCTGTTACCCGCATCATCCTAGACAGCTCCCCCGAGCTGATGCGAAGGATATTCTGTTCGAGCAGCTCCCGCAAACAGCGATAGTAGCGGGGCAGACGGCCGATCACCGCTTCGGATACCGACGGCTCGGTCTTTTTGTTTTTATTCTCTCCCATCCGGGCTTCCCTCCTCTGATCGGGCGTTTGTGCAATTTGCGAGTCGCTTTATCAAATATAAAACGGTTCGCTCCGAATTTTTTTCTGTTTATCGCCGGAAAAATCTTCCGCTTTTTTCCACTTTTCCACAGGTCAAATCGCCGATTTGCAGGGAAAAGCTGTCTAAATGTGTTTTATCCACGGATATGACGGGACTTTTTCCAC
Source organism: uncultured Lachnospiraceae bacterium (assembly GCA_964405595.1). GTDB lineage: Bacteria > Bacillota > Clostridia > Oscillospirales > CAG-272 > CAKSQF01. Next base: position 8,429 of record CAYOON010000016.1, read on the forward strand.
ACTTTCCACGGGGTTTTCCACGGGTTTGCACAAATCGGGCAAATTCCGTGATTTTTTCGACGGTTATATTTTCGACTCTCCGATTGACGTTTTGCGGGTCAATTATTTCGTCAAAATACCGATTTTCCTGCGGAGGCGCGGGCGGTCAGTCTGGAATCCGCCAGATTTCCCGCCAGATACTCGTAGTATCCCTGCGCGCCGATCATAGCGGCGTTATCGCCGCACAGCGACCGGGATGGCACATACAGCTTTACACGGTGTCTTTTGCAAAAATCCCCGACCGCAAGCCGCAGATGGGAGTTTGCAGCCACCCCGCCGGCAAGCACCAGACTGTCAGAGGGGCAGCGTTTCAGTGCCTCCCCCAGCTGGGTGGTAATCGAATCGCAGACCGCCTTGGTAAAGGAAGCCGCAACATCCTCTCTACAGATCGGCTCGCCCTTCTGCTCTGCCGTGTGCAGATAGTTCATAACGGCGGTTTTCAGTCCGCTGAAGCTGAAATCGGCGCTGTCCCGGAGGGCAGCCGAAGGGAATTTGATCGCCAGCGGATTACCCAGCGCGGCCAACCGATCCATCTCGGCGCCGCCGGGATAGGGTAGTCCCAGCTTTCTCGCCGATTTATCGAAAGCCTCACCTGCCGCGTCGTCTCTGGTTCTTCCGATGGGGACGAATTCGGTAGGGGTTTCGACGTAAGTAAGCGAAGTATGTCCGCCCGAGGCGATCAATGCCAGAAAGGGGGCTTTCAGCTCGGGATTCTCGAAATAGGCCGCCGCGGCGTGTCCCTTTACATGGTTGACCGGGATCAGCGGCTTTTGATAAGCATATGCCAGTGCCTTGGCAAAGTTGACCCCCACCATCAGCGCGCCGATCAGCCCCGGACAGGCCGTCACGGCCACGGCGTCGATCTGATCCATGGTCAAGCCAGATTCCTCCAATGCCGCGTAGCAGAGGGGCGAAATCGCCTCGGCATGGGCGCGGCTGGCGATCTCAGGTACGACCCCGCCGTAGAGGGCGTGGGTGGCAATCTGGGTGGCGATCTTATTGGAGAGGATCAGTCGGTGATCCTCGGTCATATCCACCACCGCTGCCGACGTTTCGTCGCAGGACGATTCAAATGCCAGTATTTTCATGATTCTTCTATTCCTTCTTATTTTGTACGCAAACGGTGTTTATCCCAACTGTGATGGGAGAACACCGTGACCAAAATCAGCCAGACAGGGATCAGCAGAGACATTGCGATCCAGCTGACAATGGCGTTCCCTGTCAGTTCCCACATGGCGTAGAAGGGGGTGAACAGGGTGGGCAGATAATTAATATCGCCCACGATAAACAGAACCGTGTACAGCGGCAGACCGAGCAAAGCCGCCGCGCCGAGATCGGTCAGACTCCGGCTCCGGACGATCTCTCGAAGATCGGCGCCGAAACGATAGTCCTGTCCGAAGGTACGGTTCAGGTAGTCTCCTTTATAGACGGGGTTCAACGCGATCAGCACAGCGAGAAGGACGAGAAAGGATGCCAGACAAAGTGCCGCCAGCACGGCGTTCACAACGGCAAGCGCACCCGAAGCGCCCCGGGCGGTCAGCTCCTGTCTGACGGAAACCGTCACGAGCTGCAAAACAAATTTCACGAGGATCGCGGCAATATCCGCCGCGCCGATCAGCAGGAGGCTTTCCACGAATCGCATTCCCGCGCTCTTGTTTTTGTTCATATCCACAGACCTCTTTGTTTCATCATTTTTTATCCATCCCCATCCGAATAGATTTGGGGGAGAATTGAATTATTCTGCGTGCTTCTTTCTCGATTTTATCTTTCGGTAGACCATTCTGCTTCCGACTCCGACAGATTGCGCAAGCAGCAAAAACAGTACATAACAAAGTTTTTCCAAAAGACCATTCACTCCTCCGACGCCCACCACTACACTCAAAATACCCGTATAGATCAAAAGCTGAACAGGTAATGAAACAATCCACCATTTTATTTGATTTACCAACAGGATTCCCAACAAAATCGGAAGAACCGCACTTATAAGAAATGCTCCGGTAACTGTTCTTGTCAAAAACAGCATATATACAAAAAAATAGGGAAAGCAGCCGGTATAAACCGACATCGGAATTGTAAGCAATCCAATTCGAGTCAAATTCAACTTTCTCATTAAACTACTCCTTGTAAATCATCCCGAAATTAACAATTTTCTAATAGACAACAAGTAAATCGCTTTCAGAATTTATACGGAAGTCAATCTTCCCGATTTTTCACCATCAAAACGGCGTCCTCGACGGGGTTCCGATAGTATCTCTTCCGCCTGCCGTACTCAACGAATCCGACGGACTGATAAAGTGCCAGCGCAGGCGCGTTCCCGGCTCGAACCTCCAGAAAGGTCTGTTCGCAGCCCCGATCTTCGCCCATTTGCAGGAAGGCGGACAGCAACGCTCCGCCGATTCCCTCCCGACGTCTATCCGGCGACACCGCAAGGGAGCAGATCTCCCCCTCGGTTTCGATCAGGCTGCCGATCAGATAGCCGCACAGCTCCCCCTGTCCGTCCAGCAATGCCAGAAAGGCGAAGGCGGGATTTTTCAGGCAATTCTCCAGCGACTGTACCGACCACGGATCTGAGAAAATCTCCCGCTCCATTTCGCTGATCCGCTCCAGCATCCCGAAATCCGCAGGGACGATCCAATCATTCTCTCTCACGGCTTTGTACCTTCTTATTTCAGGAAATCATCGAAATAGAGGGCAGAAATCTCGGAATTTACCTTCACGAATCGCGCCATTTCGGGCAGATAGAGGTAAAACTCACCCTCGTAGGTGTATAGGTTGAGCACCAGATGCAGCCAGCTATAGTTCGTAGAGGTCACCCGAACCTGATAGAGATAGTTTGATACAGGGTATACCGTATCAAAAAGGTTCTCGCTTTTCTCGTCGAAAAACTCGTTCATCAGCTCGTAGGTATGATCCTCATGCAACTCCTGAACCTCGATATTTCCTCCGGCGGTGCAGATATACGCGGTGTCATACTTGAGATCCCACGGTTTCGGCGGGGTGTATTTTTCGTTGTAATAGACCGTAAAGCCGTGATTCTCGTCGGTTGCCAGCCAGCCGTCGGGATTCACCTTCTCGTAATTCTTGTCGGACAGGTCTCCGATGGGGTAGCAGAGGGCGTACAGATGGGCAACATTCTCCCACTGACCGGGCTTAAAGAGGCTTACCGAGCCGATTCTGCCGTAGGTCGGCTCCATTACGATGGACGCCGGCTCGTAGTAGGACGGTGCGGGCAGATAGGTGATCTGATTTTTAGCGTCATAATAGCCTGCGCCCGAGACCGGCTCGAACTTCACCTGTTTGACGACAGCAAAAAAGCCATCCAACAGGTAGACCTTGGCGAATATTCCGCCGAAGATCACCACGATCACTGCGGCGATCACGACGTAGGGCTTCCAATTGAACTTTTCCCGGACTTTCTTCGCTTTTTTCTCGGGATATATGGAATTCTTCTTGGATTTGCTCATTGATCTGTCAATCCCTTTCTTGATTTCAGTAGCCGAACTTCCCGGTAAGGCTGTCGTCCTGCTCAACCCAGTCCTGCACCTTTACCACCGTGAATTCTTCGGGCGTGTTGCGGATCACCACCGTCTCGATTCCGGCGTTGATAATCATCCGCTTGCACATCATGCAGGAGCAGACGTCGGAAAGGAGCTCTCCGGTTTTGCTGTCCACGCCGGACAGATAGATGGAGGAGCCGATCATCTGCTCGTGAGAGGCGTTGATGATGGCGTTGGCCTCGGCGTGTACGCTGCGGCACATTTCGTAGCGTTCCCCGCGGGGGATTTTCAGCTCGTCGCGCATGCACATGCCCAAGGTGGAGCAGTTCGCGCGGCCTCTGGGCGCACCGTTATAGCCTGTGGATACAATGGCGTCGTTCTTGACGATGATTGCGCCGTACTTCTTGCGCAGGCAGGTGGCACGGTTGGCAACCGTCTGTGCGATGTCCAGATAATAATTTTCCTTGGTAGGACGTTTTTCACGCAGTATCACATCGGACATATTCGATCCTTCCTTTCGCTGACCCGGGGATCCGCGGATTTTGCTGCAAAATCGCGCATCAACCCATTTTTTAAATTATCTCTGTATATTATAGCGCATTCCTTTGCCAAAATCAAGGGATTTCCCGCAAATTTTCGATTTTGTTACAATTTAATCAAAGTTGGGATCATGTAAAAGGCGGGAAAAGCCTGTTGTTTGCTTTCGACAGATATATTATTTGCTTAAATCTGTTTGTAAGTGAAATCAACAAAAGATGAAACCCGGTCAAAATCGACATAATTGCTTGGTTTTTGACGAGTTTTCTCACTAATATACTCTACCTATTGCCCAGCGGAAGTCGCTAGTCAGCGGAAAGCGAGGGGGAAGAATGATCTCATGTGCCGAACACTCTTCCCCCTCGCGCTCCCCTTTCACTTGGCTGCCGCCGTCGGCATCGGTATGTCCCTGCTTCCCCCGTTAGGACTTTACCCCCCACTTGTCCCTGCCAGATGCCGACGGGATGAAGTTAGCGGTAATTCGTTTGGTATAAATCGGGATTTGCTCCAACTTTGCCCCTGTTGAAAGACTTCGGTGTACCGGAGTGGTTGGGATTTTCAGGCAAGAAAAATCCCGCCTTATACGCCGGATAGGTCGAAAGGCGGGGTGTATTCCTCTTTTGCGCTGGATTTTTCCTGAAAATAGCCGTCGTAGCCCAGAGACAGGGCATAATCGGCAACACTTTGGTATTCGAAGGTGGTCAACCGACGTCCGGGCGCATCCGGTGCGCCGTTCGGGGTGTACTGGGACATCAGCGACAGCAGGATTTCGTCAGGTTCGAAGTTCTCCCGCAGGCGGGATAGCAGTGCGAGGCTGTCCTTCCGGCATCCGGGCAGGATCAGATGGCGCACCATCGTTCCCTGGATCAGCATACCCTCCGAAAACCGCGGTTTTCCGGTGAAATCCGCCATTCTGCGGATAGCGTGCATGGCGGTCTCGTAATAGTTGGACACCCCGCAGAAGCGGTTCGCCAAAGCGTTATCGAAGAACTTTAGATCGGGCAGCCAGACATCCACGATGGACGACAGGGCATCCAGAATCGCGTCCGACTCGTATCCGCCGCAGTTCCAGACCACGGACAGTCCCGTTTTTGCCTTGATTTCGGGGAGCAGATCCAGAATCAGCGGAAGCTGATGGTCGGCGGTGACGAAGTTCAGGTTCTGCACGCCCTTATCCGCCAGTTCCAGACAGATCTGCACGAAACGCTCGGGCGATACGGTTTTCCCGAAGTTTCCCCGGCTGATTGCGCGATTCTGACAGAACACACAGCCGAGTGAGCGTCCCGAGAAGAAGATTGTCCCAGATCCCCGGTTCCCGGAGATGCAGGGTTCCTCCCAGAAATGGGGCGCGGCTCGCGCGATCCGGATTGACAGATCGCCGCCGCAAACGCCCTGCCCCGCGCTGCGGTCGGCAGAGCATTCCCGGGGACAGAACGTACAGCAGGTCGGATCAAAGCTCGGGATCGGCATGGTTATCGTTCTCCCCGGGGGCTTCCGGATGTTCCTCGCCCGCCGATTTTCCGCCCTTCAGCTTCCCCCGAAGGTTCCGACTCTTATCGCGGATAATGCGGACATAGTCCTTGTGAAGGCTGTTATAGACATGTTCCCGTCCCGTGAACAGGCTGTAATAGCCGGTCAGCATAT
>CAYOON010000017.1:0-14127 GCA_964405595.1 uncultured Lachnospiraceae bacterium
CAGAAGAACCAATTCGCGAATTCAAAATAACGAAATTGCATTCCAACATAGTCACCATGGAACTTGTTATACCCGTCCATATACTTTAAGAAGAGTTCCACATCGCTTCTAATATCACTTGTAGCAGGTGAAAGATCAAGCTTTTCTCCATTAAGCGTCACCTTATGTTCTGCTACATCAATATAAAGTTGCGGATATTCGCTTCGGAGTTCTTTCTCCTTAACAAGTTCATCAGCACGATGACGACGGATTTTTGTTATCATATCAGGGACAATCATGATCTTCCCTGTTTTTTCAGGTTTAGGAATAATAGGTGCCAATTCTTTTGCTAATTTATGAGTATCTAAAATGAATTGAACATCCTCAAACAGTTCTGTTGAAGGCTCAATTACAACTGCTTTTTGCGTCCTTACGGTTTCAGATATAGGCAAATCATTTACATTCTCGAAAATATCTGCTGAAACAAAAGCCTTTTTTGATATTTCATCCGTACTGCTTTGTTTAAGTTCATTAAAGCAATTCATATACCAATCGTAAGCCGCTTCATCATCTATATAGCAAATGTTTTCGCGTTGAACTCCGCCAAAAGCATTATATGACATATTAGCAGAACCCATAATTACACGTTTTCTGCCATTTTCAGCTTTAAGTAAATAAATTTTTTCATGAGACATTTGCTTTCGAGCTACATACAGATGCACAGATTCGTCATCTATGCGATCAAGCAGTTTTTGCTTTGTTTCGCTCGCCACATTTCGCATTCGAGAGAGCAAAAGGCTTTGATATGCCATAATTTCCTGCATAGAATACGACATTACTGCTTCACAACAAAATACTATCTCTGCACGTTCAAACATATCAAGGAGCGCATAAACAAAATTGATTCCAGATGAAAACGTTATTGCATATAGTTCGTTATAACCCTTAAACAATTCTTGCCATGTCATGGATTCTGCGGTAATATAACTGAGCTTTACGACATCAATTTTTGAACTTGGTGCTTCTTGAGGTTCAGAAATATCGAAAAATGAAAGAATGTTTTCATCTGTATGCTTTGCCATATGATAACCCTCCCTTTACATGATGTTACTTATTTATTATAGCGCACATAATATCTATAATTCAGAATACCGTTTTTACTCCCCGAACACGGCCTTGACCGCTTCCAGATAGCCATAGCCGTAGCGGTCGTCGGGCTCCAAATAGCTGGTCTCGGTCCACTCGTTCCAGCTGTTGATCGTGATCAGCGGCGCGGGGAGAGGATGGCTGTCTACATAAGCCTTGGCAGCCTCCAACATCTCCCGGAAATGCTCCGGGGTGTTGTTTTTCACTACCGGAGATGCCGCACGGGTATGGCGGGGATTGTTGTCCCAGCCCACCGAAACGTGCGGGAAATAGGTGACGCCGAAATCCGCCATCTCCTGCCAGATCTTCCGCACGTCGGCACAGACCTCCCGATAATCCCGGTTCATATCGGTCAGGTGAACGAACTGATAGTTGGTCATACTGTCAAAGCCCGCCTGCTGAATAACCTCTCTGCTGCCCCGGAAGTCGGCGTGATCCACACCGCTGACGTTGAACGCGCCGTTCCCCCACTTGGTATGCTGCAAATGCAGTCCGGGAAATCCGGCTTCCTGAACCTTCCGGCGGAACCACGCAAGGGCATCCCGGGTGGCCTCCAGACCGCCCAGACCGTCCATGAGATTTTGCAACTCATAGATCATGAACACAGGACAGCCGTTGATCTTATAGTAATTCGGCTGGGTGAAGTACCGTTCGATCAGCCGAGTACAGATGCGCTCGAAACGGGCGCGATCCACCTTTCCGCTCCAGACCACCTCCTCGCAGGAGTCATAGGTGCGCCTGTCCCAGCAGGTGGTGGCGTCGTGGTTCGCCCACATGAGATAAAACTGCATTCTGTTCCGGTTTCTCGCCTTGAGGAAGCCATCGTTCAGGCAGTTTTCCAGAAAGGGACGGTCATCGTACCAGTACCAGTCGTAGATGAAGACGTTGACCCCGTGATCGGCCGCGGCGTCGATCTCCATCTCCATAACGTAGGGATCGGCCTCGTTGACGTAGCCCCAGAGGGGTTTCCTCGGCCATTCGTGACCCGGGAAGAACGCGTTCGCGGCACGGACGGTCTGCCACTCGCCCATGCCCTCCGGCCAGAAGATCCGGGTACGCCGCTCGTCCCCTGTGTAGGCTGGCCATATGTAGGCGGCAATGTCGTATTTCTGCATAATTCAATCCTCCTTATTTTGCGCCGCACAGAAAAGCTGCGGCATCCTCGTCAATAACTATGAATATTATACCCTCTCGATACGCGCTTGTCAAGAACTTTACCGAATTCTATAGCAGCGGATACCGCAATTTCAAAAAATTACCGAAAGTTTCTTCAAAATTCTCAAAACCGAGTGTATTTACCGCGCTAAAATCCCCGCCTATGAGGAGGCGCGTCTCCTCATAGCTACATACATCCGCTTCTGCAATAACGAACGTATCCAACTCAAGTCAAAACTGACACCCCATGAAATGAGATGTCAGTTTCTCGCTTAATTCTTTTTTATTCCCCCATAGGGGCTTTTTGTGCTGTCCGTACAATTTGGGGCAGCTCAAGCAACTGCGGGAGGTTTTATTGTATTATAGTATTATTTCGCTTTCAATGTGGGCATATTGTCCTTGACGATCCAGTCGCAGAGTGCCGACGATCTGACCGATCCGGCGGTGGCTGCGGCGTTTTTGCCATTGTTCAGCGCGGCGATTGCGGTGTTCGCGGCTGACTGCGTCTTCTGGATGGCGGTCTCGCCCGTTTCCAGCCAGCCCTTTTCGCCGTTGTCATAGGGGGTTCCCTCCAGATAGTAGTTGGTCAGGAAGGTACCCGAACGGTCGCCGTACCAGATGTTGATCGGTCCGGTGGAGTTTGGCGCGCTGATGGTTCCGCCGAAGAAGCAGTTCGCGATCACGGCACCGTTTTGGTTGGATGCGGTGATGCCCGCGGCGTTTCCGTCGGTAGATACCACGTTCACGAGCGATACGCAGTTGATCAGTACGCCGCCCGAGCGGACGCTCCGGCAAAGTCCTGCCGATATGCCCGAGTTGGTGATGTTACCCGTGGCAACCACGTTGTAAATCGTACCCGTCAGATAGGGGAAGATGCTGTTGTCGCTTGCCGAGATGTTGACCTTGATGGTGTGACCCTGCCCGTCGTAGATGCCCGCGAAGGTGCAGGAGGATCCCATGCCGGTATAGCCCTTGGTAGAGGACATATCAATGTCGGCGGTCTGGCGGAAATACTTCCCGCTGAAATTCTGTCCGCTGAGTACGCAGGCGGTAAAATTCTGGAAATCGGCGGCGGAGGATACCAGATAGGGGCTTGCGGCGGTTCCGCTGCCCTTGAGGGTCAGCTTGCCGGAGAAGTTAAAGGTGGGAGAGTTCCAGTAGTCGTCCAGCCAGTCGATGCGGTTCTTCATCCAGTTGGCGTAGTACTCGTAGTGTTCCGTGTAGCTCTTCAGGTTACGGATGACCTGCGTTTCCCGGTTGATCTTCTGACCGAAGATGGGCCAGCGCTCGAAGTTGCGGCAGTAGGAGTTGTAACCTGCCTTCGCCTGCGTGCGGATAGAGGCGGGGATCTTGTCGGCGTCCGACTTGACCTCGTTCCAGCGGGCGGTCAGCTTTTCCTTGAACCAGCTGTTCTGGAGAAGGACTCTGAACCATGCGTTGGTTTGGCTGCCCCGCAGATCGTAGTAGTTTTCGCAGCCCTCGTCGGCGTTGCCGCCCGTCTGGTCGAAGTCCCAGATGGGGCCGAATACCAGCTTGCCGCCTTTGTCCTTGTACATATAGAAGGAGTCCCAGCCGGCGTCCAGATTCTTGAACAGCTCCTCGACGATCAGACAGTCGATCACCGAATTGATGTCCATGAGTTTCTCAATATTTGCCTGATTTCCGCTTTCCACCGCATCCCAGCACTGCTGGAGGTAGTCGTTGATGTAGTCCATCTGGCGGTTTGCGAGGTTGCTGTTGGTGGATAGATCGGACTTCACCTCGTAAGCGGGGCCGTTGTAGTTCCAACCCCAGATCGTGAACCGCTGCTCCGAAGCATAGCCCGACATTTCGATCAGATAGCCCCGCTGATCGGGCTGCGCCTCGATGTCGTCGTTGATGTTGACCCGGTTCTTGTTGACCTGATTCTGCTCGCAGAGCAGGAATACGCCCCGGTATTCGCCGTTCAGGTAGACCTCGACGCTCTGTGCGGCGGAGTTCCATGTGATGTACTTCATGTTCCGGGCGAAATTCAGCGCGGTGTAGTTGCGCAGCAGCGCCTGGTCGCAGTGATCGGCAATCAGCGTCCATGTTTTTGCGGCGCCGTTGCCCTCGCCCAGCAGATTCTTTTTCTCGGACAGCTTGATCTTGTAGGGAACCTTGCCGTTTGGCGCCTGCGAACCCCATGTGTAGTTTCCGCGCCCGCGGATTTCCATAGCGAGGTTTTCGAACATGTACTTGCTGTCGGTGTTGTAAACCGAGATTGTGCCTTCCACATAGACGTCCTTGGAGGTGATGGCGACGCCGTCTTTCGTGGTCAGATAGAGGATCGGAAGCTCCAGTCCGTCAAGCTCAAAATTTGCAGTCAGAGACTGATTGGAGGTGAAGCTCTCCGCCGAACGGGAGGCGGTCTTGACGCCGTCGCTCCAGCCGGTGAACTTGTAACCCAGCTTCGCGATGGCGGTGACCGCAGAGGTCTTGGTCTGACCGTAGCGGATGGTCTGGGTGGTGGAACCCGTCAGCGTTCCCGCCGAGCTGTTATTGACGTAGTAGCGGACGGTGATCGACGTGCCGACGGCGGGCGTCTGCACATTCGGCTTCTGACTGGTGACCGGCGTACTCGTGGTTATCGGCTTTTTCGAGGATGTGGTTGTATCCGGGGGCTTTGGTTTATCCGAAGAGACCGGTGTACTTACCGTGGTAACCGGCGTGTTCCCGGTTGTGACGGGTTTGGTTCCCGGATCCGAGGTGACGGGCTTTGAGGCCGTCGTGCCGGGAGTCGGCAGCGAGGTTTTGTCGGAGCTTTCCCCATCAGAAGTGGTCACAGGGGGTGCTTTTTCCGACGTAACGGGGGTGGAAGCGGAGGTTTTGTCGGATTCGCTGACGGTCTGACTGGCAGACGTAGATCTGCTGCTGCCGGTAGTCGTAACCGTGCCCGCTTCGCCGCAGGCTGTCAGACAGAGGGCGAGCAGAACCGCGGTGGCGGACGTCAAAAATCTGGTTCTTTTCATTTGTATACCATTCTACCTTTCAATTTTGATAAAAATGGAGCGATCTTTTTCGATAGCTCCATTTTATCATATCTCTGTGAATATTCCGTGAATATTTGCAACAAATTTCAAAAAAACCGAAAAACAGACGTCAGGTCATCTGAACCTTTTCGATGGATCCGTCGTCGGCGAAGATCATGCGGTCGATGCAGAGCTGACGGGAGTTGCAGTCGGTTTCGGTCAGGGGACGGCGATGGTAGACGATGTACCACTTGTCGGGTTCGTCCTTGTCCTGTAAAAATCCGTGATGCCCGGGACCTTTGGCGACGTCGTAATCGGTGCGCAGGATCTGATCCTCCTTGTCGAAGGGTCCAAGCGGGCTGTCCGATCTGCCGTAGCAGACCCCATAGGAGTCGTTGCCCCATCCGCCCACCGACCACATGAAGTAGTAGACGCCGTCCCGCTTGAACATACAGGGGCCTTCCACATAGTCGGGCGGGGTGATCTCCTTGTAGATCTCCCCGTCGGGGAAGGGCAGGAAGCCGTCCAGATTTTCATTGAGGATGCAGACGTTGCAGTGTCCCCAACCGCCGTAGTAGAGGTAGACTTTGCCGTCGTCGTCGCCGAAGAGGTGGGCGTCAATGGGCTGCGCGCCGTTGACGAATTTCCCTACCAGCCGATGATGGATGTGCGCCTTAAAGGGGCCGCCCGGATGGTCGGATACCGCGATCTCCAGTCCGCCCTCCTGATCGTTGTTCTGAATGTCGTTGGTGGCGAAGATCAGGTAGTATTTGCCGTTCTTTTCAAGAATGGTGGGCGCCCAGACCGCCTGCCAGACGTGGGGATAGTCGGACATATCCACGATGGATTCGACCTTCTCCCAAGTTTTTCCGTCGGGTGAGTGGAAGGCATCCAGATTGAGCTGTTCCCGGTATCTGCGGGAGCGGGTGGCGTAGATCCAGTACTCGCCTTCGTAAACTCTCGCTTCGGGATCGGCGTACCAGCCGTCGTTAATGGGGTTGTGCAGGGTAATCATAATGGTTCTCCTCTCTTATTCGGATCCGGCGGCGCGCCGGATTCGGGTGTGTCACGTTAAGACAGAAAAGCGTAGTCGGTTATCATGGAAGTATCTCTGATGATGTGCCAGACGTGCTCATCTGTCAGCATTTCGGCAAGTTTAAAGATATTCAGCGCGAACAGCGCGTTTGAGATGCTGAAAGTATAGCAATCTTTGTGCGTTTCCCGGTCAACATAGGTTTCATTCAGGCGTAACCCGACCAGCAGATTCAGCGCGTCTTCGGCTTCTTCCTCGCGAATCTCGCATCCTTTGGCGATTTCATCGGCGAAAAAGTCGCTGTCGGATCCTCCGGATTTGATTCTTTCAAGGACGGTTTTGTATTGGTAGGCTAAAACTTTCCGGACGTTTTTGTCGGACAGAGCCTTCAAATTTTTTGCGGCTCTTGCGGATTCGAAGATTTTTTCGCTTTCGGGTGCTTTGTAATTCCTGTCGATGAAGGCGAGATCGTTCGAAATAACCACTGCGCCGCTTGTATTTGACAGGCAGCCGTCTTTGCTGCCCGTTACCAGCGATTGTGCCTGATAGGCAAGCTGATCTTCGTCGGATTGGCCGATGTGCGCGAATCGCATAATGGAGTTGTCATAGAAAAATCGGCGCAGGTTTTGGAAAGCAGCTTCGGGAAATTCGTCCGCGCAAACGCGTCTGCCCTTTCCGTCCTCCTCGATTCCGTACAGCGCGTTCAGACTGACGTCCAGCGCGGACGCGATTTCCGGAAGCAGCAGTACGTCGGGCAGATAGACCTCCGACTCCCATTTGGATACGGCTTGGTTGGTCACACCGAGCTTACAGCCCAGCTCCTCCTGCGTAAGGTTCTTTGCCTTTCTGTATTTGGCGATGTTTTTTCCGATACTCATGTCTTTTCCTCCGTTTTTTATTTTATTCTATCACGGTTTTGCCTCGGAGTAAAGCGAGCAATTGGCAAAAACGAATGAGAAAACGGGACGAAAAATCGCCATTTGGTTGGAAAAATCGTCAGGCATACCGCCGGATCCAGTTTGCGACGGTTCGATTTTTCGTGAAATGCTCGGTTCGCAGGGCTTCGCCCCACTTTTGCAGGATCTGCTCGTAGCTGGCACTGTTCAGATCGGGCGCGCTTACATCGGCGGCGTACAGTCCCCAGTTGCCGAGGTTTTCTCTGCCGACCTTGTAGTTCCACATTGTCCACGAAAGCCCGGCGTTCTTGTAGGCACGGTAAGCGTATTCCTGATTCTCGTCTGAGTTGTTGAACTCGCCTACATAGACCGCCACGCCGTACCGTTCCTGAACCCCTTTCAGCTCGTTCACCCGATAATCGATCATATCCTTCGTGCTGTCGTACAGGTGGAGCTGATAGATCATGTTCTCCCACCCCATGTCAGCCGGATTCGGCAGACAGTCGGCAGACCAGATTCCCTCCACGGTGATGGCGTGGTTCGAATCGATCGCGCGGATCGCCTTGTAGAGCAGATCGTAGACCGCATTCGTCATTGCCACCGCCTCGGCAGATCCGGCGGACGGGGCGGGCGCGTCGTTGTTCATGGGTTCGTTGAGCAGATCGTAGGCGGCGATCACGGGTTCGTCCTCGTATCGCTCTGCAATAGCCGTCCAGAGCCGGACAGCGGCATCCTTGGCGGCGTCCGAGGTGAATAACTCCCATCTGCCGATCGCGCCGCTGCAATGATTGGTGGACTGGCTTCCCGGCGCGCCGTGGAGGTCGAGGATGATATAGACGCCGTACTCCCGGCACCATTCGATCAGACGGTCGATGACTTGAAATCCGAAGATTTCATCGGGGTTTTCCGACAGGAAGCTGCCGTCCTCGTTCATGAAATTCCGATACCAGAAGGGCAGTCGGACACAATTGCAACCCAGATCGACGATATTTCGGATGTCTTCCTTTGTAATATAATTCTCGGCGTAGCTTTCGAAGAGCGCCATCGCTTTTTCCTGCCCGAATCGGCGGGTCAGGATGTCGATGGAGTCCAGATTGCACTCGGAACCGTTCACCGGGCACATCCAAGTCTCCTGAAGCAGCCAGCCGCCCAGATTTACTCCGTGCAGTCTGACCGCGTTTCCGTCCGGATCCCGAAGCTCGCCGTCTCTGACGGAAAGCATCCGCAGGACGGGCTGGACAGGTTCGGTTTTGACCGGATCCGTGGCGGCGGGAGCGGTCGTGCGGTCGGTTTGTGCCGGTGCTTCGGTTGAATTTCCGGTTCCGGCGGTCGTCCCGGCTGTCGGATTGCCCGAGCAACCCGAAAAAAGCAGCATAGGGCAGAGAAGCATACAGAAAATCCGCCTGTACATCTTTTTCACCATTCTGCCATTCCTCCTTGTACCCGAATCACGCTGTTTTCGGCTATTTTAACATAGATTTCCTCGGCTGTCAAGTGAAACTCTGCGATTTAGTGTTAGTACACAATTTTTCGGTCGAAAGATTATGAAATATGCCGATCCTCCGGTGTTGGAAAAATTCATAAATTTGTGATAAAATGATAACATCTATATTTATGTGATCGGAGAGAATCCAAATGCGTACATTCAGACACAGACTACTTCCCGTGTTATTGACACTCTGTCTGCTGCTGCCCGTGCTTGCCTCCTGTAAAGGCAGTGGCGAGGGGGATACCGAAACCTCCGGCGACCCCGTGCAGAGCGGATCGACGGTGCAGTCCGGAGAAGAGTCGTCTAAACAAACCCAGGCTATCACTCAGCCTGTTGTTACCGTTCCGCCCGTGGTAGAGCAAACCTCCCCGGACGGCAGCACCAAGGTGATCTATGCCGTTTCAGGCAAAGGCGGTACCATCCAGGGCGAAACCGAGCAGAGCCCCAAAGCGTCCGGTACCTCGCCGGTCAGCGCCGTAGCCGACCTCGGATACCGGTTCAAGGGCTGGTCGGACGGAAATACCGAATCCTCCCGTAAGGGCGATAAGGCGCAGACCGGAACCACCAAGACCATCTACGCCGTCTTTGAATTGGACTGTCTGGAGCTGCCCATCATCTCGCTGAACACCGAGACGGGGACTGACGTCAAAAGCAAGGAAAAGTACATCGGCGCGGATCTGTCGGTTACCAACTGCGCGGGCGACTATGCGCTGAATGGGATTACGCTCCAGATACGCGGCAGAGGTAACTTCTCCTGGCACGACGTCCCGAAGAAGTCCTATAAAATCAAGCTGGACGAATCCCAGAAGCTGCTGGGACTGGGCGAGGGCAAGAGCAAAACCTGGTGTCTGCTCGCCAATCACTGCGATCAGTCGCTGATCCGGAACTATCTGACCTATCAGCTTTGCCGACAGCTGTCCGGCTTCGCGTGGGCGCCCGACTGCACCAGCGTCGAGCTTTATCTGAACGGTGAATACCGGGGCGTCTACCTGCTGGTCGAGTCCATCAAGGTTGACGAGCATCGTGTGGCAGTCAGCGAGGATGTCGAGAAGGGTACCGACATCGGCTATCTGCTTCAGATGACCAAAAACGGCGACGAGGAATACAATTTCAATTCCAACGGCTTCAATTTTGACATAAAGAACGATCTTTCCCAAGATTCGGACGAGGCATGGAACCAGATTGATTATATCTCGAGATATGTGGACGAGTGCTGGGCGGCGGTCATGAGCGGCGATCAGGAAGAGGTCGAATCGCTGATGGACGTATCCAGTTTGATTGATACCTATCTGGTGGAGGAGTTCGTCAAGAATCTGGACGTAGGCTACGACAGCTTTTATATGTATAAGGATAAGGGCGGAAAGCTGACTTTCGGTCCCATCTGGGACTTCGATCTGGGCTTCGGCAACTCCGACGAACATGGCTGTGAGCTTGCCGAGGATCTGTATGTCGCTCTGGACTACTGCAATCACTACCATTCCAGCGAGTGGTATTCCTATCTGATGGAGCACGACTGGTTCCGGGCGAAGGTAGCGGAGCGTTGGAAGAGTGAGGAGGCGCAGAAGGCCTTCGGCAGCATCTCCGAACTGGCAACCTCTACCGCGAAAGCGGGCTATAACTCCTTCTGCCGGAACTTCGATAAGTGGCAGATCTTCGGTCAGAAAATCAACCGCGAAACATGGCATATCACCGAGCTGAAGAACTATACCGAGCATTACGAGTACCTTTCGAAATGGATCGGCGATCGCTTCACCTGGCTTAACGGCTTTATCGGCTCCGAAGACTACAACAACGGCGACCTCGGCGACATCGGCGGGGGCTGGGATCCCTGGTGGCCGCCGAAGCCAAAGCCGACGCCCGAGTACACCTTCTCCGGCGGTAAGGGAACCGCGAAGAATCCCTATCTGATCTCCACGGCGTCGGATTTCGTGGACTTCACCGATGCGCTGAAATCCATCGATTACAGCGGCAAATATTTCCTGCAAACCGCCGATCTGAACATGGACGAGGTCAACGGCTACAGCGGAATCGGTTCCAGCGGAACCTTCGCCGGAGTTTATGACGCGGCGGGACATACGATCACCGCCCATATCAACTCGCACGACGGATGTATTTTTCCTTACGTCAGCGGCGTAGTGATGAATCTGATCACAAAAGGATCGGTAACCAACCAGAATCAGGCGGCGGGTATCTGCCGCAGCGTCCGCACCGGCGGCGCGCTGATCAACTGCGCGTCTCTGATGGACGTAACCTCCACCGGCGGCAACGCGGGCGGTTTGTCCCCCTCCACCCAGTCGGGTAACGGAGCGGTGATTGTCAACTGCTACTTTGCCGGTACGCTGAACGGCGCCGAGCAGAGCAGTCCTATCAACTGCTGGCTGGGCGGCAGAGGCGGTATCTTCTCCTACCTTTACTACAGCGAAAAGTGCGATAACGGCAATCTGTCGGTCAGTGACGACGACACGCTGCTGACCGCGGCGCAGGTCAAGAATGAGCTGGCGGCGACGCTGAACGCCAATCTCGACAAGCTGGCGGACGTTCTGAAAACCTATGGACTGAGTAAGAGCGATCTCTGCCGCTGGAAGAATTCGGGTGACAGCCCGGTGATGGAAGTCAAGGAGGTAAATACTCCCGTTGATAAGCCTACGGGTGATAAGGAAGCTACCATCAATGTGGACAGCGAGATCTACGGAAAATACCAGAATCTGACGAAAAAGAGCTTTGACAAGCTGCTTGCCGACCAGTCGATCGATGAATACGAGTACTCCGGCGGCGGCTGGTGGGGCGGCGGACAGCGTGTCGGCGAGGGTCCCGATAATCTGTTCGACGACGATACCTCGACCAAGCTCTGCACCAAAGCGGAAGCACCCTTTGATGTCGTATGGAAAATGAAGAGTGCCGTGACGGTAAAGGCGTACATAATTTCCACCGGAAACGACAACGCCGAGTGGAAGGGACGCAATCCCCGGGCGTGGTCGCTGTACGGCTCCACCGACGGCAAGAGCTGGGTACTGCTGGATCAGGTGACCAACGGAAACTTGACCGATGTTGACGAAACGGCGTTCGGCTATAAGATTGACAGCGACAAGCAGGCGGCATACACCTACTTCAAGCTGACGGTGGACGTCGGATCTTCCGCTGATGTACTTCAGTTCTCCGAAATCCAGCTTTGGGGATAATACGCAGCTATACGATAACCCGGTGCGGGAGCCGATTGTTCGGTTCCCGCACTTCTGCCATTGCCGACCGGTCGGCAGAAAGGAGCTTTCATGGCAATGCTGCCTTGTGAAATGCCGTCTGACGAGTTAGACAGACGGATCGGGCTGGTGGAGAAGAGGATCAGAAAATACGAAAAAAGAAGGAAAGAGCAGCTCGGCAAATTTTATAAAGGACTTACGGTTATACTGATCGTTATCGCTCTGTTTTTTGCGATAATCTTGCTGTTTGGCAGACAACCGTATCTTACCGAGGAAAACACCGAAGTTGTTACGGGTCGATGCGTTTCGGTGGAGTATCGGGGAAAAGGCGGCAGGAAATCCTTTTCGTCGCATATATTTGTTTTGGAGGACGGAAGCCGTTATACCGCCAGCGGTCGGCATTTAGTCGCATCGGCGGATGAAATGAAGAAAGCCGTGGTCGGGAAAGAAATTACGATCCGGATTATGCCGGATCATGATGAAGTCGTGGCACTGTGGGATAAAACGCAGGTGCATTTGAGTATGGATCAGACCAACCGGGATCATAAGTTCGATTTTACGGCGGTTTTCTCAATAGTTAGTGTCTTTTCTGCGCTGACTGTCTTGCTTTATCTGCGCGGCTGCTTCCCGATAAAGGAAGTCCGCGATATTCGCCGCAGCCGCCGGGATATGGAGGCTCTGCTTACCGAAAAAGAGAAGCGAAACCGAAACGAATAGCAAAATACCGCCGCACAATCGTGCGGCGGAGGTTCTTTTCAGCGTGTGATCTCAAATCTTCACGTCAAACAGCGTACTGCACCTGGGACAGCGGACGCTGTGCGCTCCCTTTTTCTTCGGAAGACGAATGTTCGCCCGGCAGGCGGGACAGATCCGGTAGACGTGATCCTTGTCCTTCGGTAGCTTGACCTTCTTCTTTTTCTCCGTCTTCGGCGGCGCGGTGTAATCGTGATAATCGTCCCGTCCGAAGGCAGATCCGCCGGAACCGGCACCGTAGCCGTAGCCGCCGAATCCCCGATAGCCGCCGAAGCGGGCGTTCCCCTTCTTCCCGAAGGGCGTCTTGCTCCAAACCTTTCCCCACCACAGGTTCTCCCTCGAGCGGGCGGGCAAATTCCGGGAAAGTACCCGGAAAATCATGTAGATGAAGAGAATCCACAGCAGAATCGACAGAACGAATCCCGCCAGCTGGGAGATCATCCTGACGATCACCTGTATGATAAACAGGATCAGATAGAACCACCACAGGCAGTATCCGAAGTAATCCATCCCGTTTCGCCCTGTCATGAACCGTTGCAGGGCATAGATCATGCGTCTCATGCGATCATATCCTTTTCGTGTGTTCTTGCTTCATTTTAACATGAAATTATAGCCAAAATATTTCCAAATCAAGGATGTTTTGAAAAGATTGCGCTATTCATTGCTCCCGAATGCCCTGCCGTTGATCAGATAGTCGATGGAGACGCCGAAGTAGTCGGACAGAATCCGCAGCATCTGTAAATCGGGACTGCGCTTGCCCGCCTCGTAGTAGGACAGCGCCTCCCGGCTGATGGACAGATCCATAGCCACTTTCAGTTGCGTGTACCCCTTCTTCTTCCGTATCTGCCGCAGTCCGATCATCCCGTCCATTTGCTTCCGCCTTTCTTTTGTCGAAAAATAACGAAAAAATAAGCAAAACCTCTTGACATTATTGTAACATTATGTTACAATAAGAATGTAACAAAATGTTACACAAGAATAAAGGAAGACCGACGGGAGAATCTGCTGCGATCCTCTCCGTCATAGCATAGGGCTTTCAAAGCCCGCAATCCGGCACAACTTGCTTCGATCTACGATTCCCGGCGTGTCTTTCCGGCTTTCTTGCGGACATGTTTGTTTCATCTCCTAAACGGCTTCAGCCTTTCGCTATATGGCGATGGGCTGAAGTTTTTTCTTTTGCCGCCGTGGAAACGGTATTTTTTCGAAAATTTTCTTTAATTTCACGATGGATTTCGAAAAAATCCTTGCAATTTCAGGAAAGTTGTGCTATACTATTCTGTATAGACCCTCTGTCGCTTACGGGGGTCGTATACCGATGAATCAAAGGAGTACGATTATGCCCGAAACCTTCGTGAATCCCGTAAATCCCCGAGGGGACGATCCCTTCGTGACCAAATATAACGGCGTGTACTACTACTGCTACGCCGTACCCGGCGGCGTCAACGTCACCGCCGCGGATGCGCCCCATCTGATCCATCGAAGCAAGGGG
>CAYOON010000018.1:0-13751 GCA_964405595.1 uncultured Lachnospiraceae bacterium
GTCAGTTTTAGTGAAAAGTGAAAAGTGAAGAGTGAAGAGTGAAGAAGTGCAGATGTTGATGAGCGTAGCTCATCAACATCTGCGGAACCGAATCTGTAAGCCGGGTTCTGTCGCGTACCGTTATCTATCTTGATCCTGCGTTGCCGCAGGATTCCTTGCCCCCTCGGGAAGAATCTGTCGGATCCCACAGCAGCCTATTAGGCTGTTCCCGGGGCGTTGCTTCGGATAGGGTTTACACTTGCAGGACATTACTGCCCTGCCGGTGAGCTCTTACCTCGCCTTTTCATCCTTACCGCAGAGATTGCGGCGGTTCTTTTCTGTTGCACTTTCCCGGAGGTCACCCTCGGCGGACGTTATCCGTTATCCTGATCCTGAAAGCCCGGACTTTCCTCACGATAATACCTTACGGCAACATATCGCGCAACGGTACAACTCGGTTCCGGCATCATTATAGCAAATCTCCGGCGATTTGTCAAGGTTTTCCCGAAGAATTGACGGATTTGGAAATATTTTCGAAAAACCCATCCTCTATTCATGAATCATTCATAAAATAGGTGTAAAATATAATGTAACTTCGTAAAAAAGACGTGACGTTCAGAAAGGGAACTAAAAAATGCGTGAAAAGATCAGAACACTCATGGCGATGCCGTCAGTCCGATATTCCGCTTCGTCGTTGCTTGCCTTTGGGGTCGAATTTGTACTGCTGCTTCTTTTTCTTTTTTTGTGGGAAGTATTATTTCCAGCCTATTGGATAGGGGAAGAAAGCGCAAAAAATGTCGTGATGCCGATTGCGTGGCTGATCTCGTCCAACGTGAATTTCGTCGTGAACCGCACGCTCGTCTTTCACTCGAATGATCGGGTGCTGCCCGCCTATGTGAAGTATTTCGCCCTTGCGCTGCCTGTTTTTTTGATCAAGAGCTTTGGCTTGGTGAACGCGCTGGTAGATCATACGCCCTGTCCTTTGTGGATCGCTTATCCGGTGGCACAGACTACCATGTTCGTGGTCACCTATATCATACAAAAGAAACTGATTTTCAAACTCAAAAAGAAAAAAACGGAGGATTCAGATGAAGCAAACAACAAATAAACCCATGCACGCCGCTTGGGTCATCACGCTGGACATCCTGCTGGGAGCGGTGATCCTCTTGTCCTTCACCTTCTTCCATCACGTCCTGCCCCGGATCGCACCCGAGGAGGTGGAACAGACGGGACCGGTCTATACCAAGGCTCCGGACGCTGGATCGCGGCAAACGGGTGACTATACGGGCGGTTTTACAACGCCGAATATCCCCAAGCCTCCTAAACCCTCTACAGGCACCAATACCGGGGATCCGACAACTCCGACCACTCCTATTACGTCGGGCGGAACGATCGATCCCCCCCCGTCCGTCTACGACATCTCGGGCGACTTTGGCTACAAATTCGCGCCGCTGTTCGCCCAGGACCACCGGATCTATCAGGATGCGACCACCTATCAGAGTCACGACATCTATATGACCCTCCACTCCTTTGACGGTAACCTTGAACAGCAGTCGAAAAAGGGCGGCAGTTTCGGCAAAACGCATGTGGTCTACTATGTAATGGACGTATATGTCCGCAATATTGAGAATCTTTTCGCATCCTATAAGAGCGCCTACGTTGCGGCAGACAAACTTTACAACGATACAACCTTCGGAAAGTCGGTGGCGGCAATCAACGGCGATATTTTCCATGGCTACAGTCAGGCAAAGCCGGTGATCGTGCGCAACGGCAAGGTGATCCGTACCGCCGACTATATCACCGACGACATCTGCGTCCTGTATTTCGACGGAACCATGGAAACCATCACTCCGGAGGAGTACGACTGGAAGAAGATCGAAGCGAAGAATCCCTATCAGATCTGGAGCTTCGGTCCCGAACTCATGGATGAGAACGGCAAGGCGAAGACCGAGATTTCCTCCGCGGTCTGGCGGTATAATCCCCGCGCCGCCATCGGCTATGTGGAGCCGGGACACTACGTTCTCGTCTGCGTAAACGGCTATCGGGATTCCAGCGAGAAGGATTCCCACGGCATCGGCGTCAATCTGGACGCGCTGGCGAAGATAATGGAGAGCTACGGCTGCAAGTCCGCCTACAATCTGGACGGCGGCGCCTCGGTCTATGCCTTCTATGGCGAGGAGATGCTGGTGCAGATTTCGAACTCCGGCGGATCCAAACGCTCGATCAGCGATCTGATCTGCATCGGGGAGGTGGTGTCATGAATCGGATTATTCGTTCAATCCTGACATTCCTGCCCCATCTGATTATCGCCATGAGCATCACCCTGCTGACGCTCAGCATCACCGATTACTTCAACACGGCTATGGCATTCATCAACCATCCCATGACGAAACGGCTGATCGTGATCTACTGCCTGATCTCGCTGTGTATCTGTCTGGTTCAGTTCGTGTTACGGATGGGACACGGCATTCACAAGGCGATTCTTCCGCTGATCTGTACTTTGGTGGCGGTTGCGATGCTTATTGCACTGTTCTACGATTGGATGTATCCCCGAGAGATCCTGTTTGCCAGAGGGATCGGCAAGACGCTGATCTTCGTCAATACCATGGTTTCGCTGGTGAACGCCGCCTATACTGCGTTTTACAATCGCCGGATGGCAAGACGCAGATCCGCGCGGATCTATAAGAATCGCCAATGAAGCGGAAAACGGTCGCGGGAAGTACCCGCAAAACCGTGACAAACATAGAAAGGAATGGAAGTAAATATGGAAACGTCTGAATATTTCGATAACTATTCTCCTGAAAATACTCCCCAAGCTCCCCAGACTCCCCCCGAGCCCTTCGGGAAGCCTCGTCCGTCGTGGGCGAAGCGATTGGTGCTGGGAATCACAAAGGCACTTGCCTATTTTGCCATCTATCTGGGTGTTCAAGTGATCGTCGGGTTTGTCTATGGGATTATTCTTACCGCACAGGTGGCCGAACAGGCTGACGGTATTGATGAGATCAAAGCATTAGCTAATGAGCTGCTGACTGCGCGTACCATGGAAATGATGATCGTTATCGACCTGATTTTCCTTGCCGCAGTCGCGCTGATCTTCTTCCTTCGGAGAAGGAACTCCCTCAGCTTCAGGCAGAATCTAGGGCTTCGCAATCCGGTGCCTGTGGGCAGGCTGGGGATGATCTTCGCCATGGGTGTCACCCTTAACTACGCGATCACCATCCCGTTGGGGATTTTGCAAAATATGATGCCCGAGGATGTGGTGGAGGATTACAACAAGACGCAGGAGATCTACAACAGCGGCGGTCTGATGATCTTTATTATTTCGGGCGTGATTCTGGCGCCGATTGTGGAGGAGCTGCTCTTCAGAGGGCTGATTTCCACCCGCCTATCCCGCGGAATGCCGGCGTGGATCGTTGTTCTGATCTCTGCAGTGGGGTTCGGAGTTATGCACGGTTCGCTGATTCAGGCACTGTACGCCTCCCTTCTGGGTATTCTGCTTGGCGTCGTTTTCTTCCGGGAGAATTCGCTGATCGCCTCCGTTACCCTGCATTTTGCCTTTAACTTTGCATCGCTGCTTCCGAGTATTTTGAGCAGGAACGAAGAACTTGCCAATTCGGAGGTTGTAAACATGCTGTTCGGTCTGTTTGCTTTGCTTTGCATCCCGATCGGCATCGTGCTGCTGATCTTCTATTTGTTGATCGAGAAAAAGAAAGCTCCGGCAGGTCCGGATGCTCCGGGGGTGAACGGATGGCTGATGAGAGAATAACGAAGCGAAGACTGGAGCTTCGGGTCAAGATCGCGAGAGCCAGACTGAACTATCTGGCGATCGGCGTTCTGACGCTGGTCAACATCCTGCTGGATCTGGTAGGAGCCGGTATAGAGATGCCGTTTTATCTGACGATTCCGTACATGTCCTATTTGCTCGGCAAAAGCTACATTGGCGAACCGAAACTTTTCGGTGCGATGATGGTTCTGTTTGCCGTGGCGGTCGTCTTCTGCGCGGTCTACATCTGGATGTTCCGCCGTTCGGCAAAGAAGGAGCAGATCAGCCCGCTGTTGATTCTTATACTGGCGGATACGGCGGCCAATATTGCGCTGATTGCAGTCTTTTTGTACTCGTCCGTCGAGAGCTCGATGCTCTTCACGCAGTTTTTGAACCTTGCCTTCCATATTTTTGTGCTTATATTCATTGAAGGCGGCAGGCGTGCGGCCTACGGCCTGACTGTGCTGCCCTCCGAGGAGGATGCGGAGGATGAAGACGGGGAAAGTGCCGACGAAGAGAATACCGACGAAACGGAATAAAATAAACGAGGCTCGGAGTCCTGCTCCGAGCCTTGTTTTTGCCTATTGAGTGGGTATGTACCAATAATTTTGAATGTAGCACATAAAATCAGCACATTCGTTAACCAAGGATGTTAGGGAGAGTAATCATGCGCCCACTATATTAAGAAATTGCTTTGCCAATTCCCTTTGTTTTTTCCAAAAAGGGTGAATTCTCATTGCATCATCAGTCCATACTGATTTCATTGAATGATTATCAAATTCATTTTCAAAGCCATTCAGAATTTCTACTAAAATCTGTATTGCCTCTGTAGATACAACCTTTGCCAAATTTTCCGAAAAAATAATACCTTTTGCATCAATCCATTCCATGCCAATTTCTTCAGCCAAATCCCATCGAGCAAACCACTCCATCTCTTGATACTGTTTATCATATTCTTTTACCAAATATTGTGCAGCATTGATCATATATCTTAACTCATTATTGTTTTTATCAATAATCAAAATGGCACTTTCACCGTTCCTTTCAAAGCAGACGAGACAACCCAATATGGTTTTCCGAAAAAATGAGCTTGATCTAAGCGTGTTCCGCTCATATTATAACGTATGGAATAGTTACCCTTATATGAGAGTGGAAAAGGGGCAGTAAAAAAACTTCAAATTACCGCAAAGTTCATCCCGTCGGCATCTGCACAGGACATGAGGGGGTAAAGTCCTGACGGGGAAAGCAGGAACGTCCCGATGCCGACGGCGGAAAGCCAAGTGATGGGAGAGCGCAAGGGGGAAGAGTGTTCGGCATTTGAGATCATTCTTCCCCCTCGCTTCCCGCTGTCTAGCGATCTTCGCTGAAGAATAGGTAGGGTATAATAGTCTGAAAACTCGTTTGTATCTGCATAGCAGTATAGATCGCGGTAACCGTTAGCCGCTTTTTCTTTTGACCAAAAAGGCCCAAAAGAAAAAGCTTGGCAAAAAGAAAAGGGCCGTGGAGAGTTTCGCCCTCTGCGGAGGGCGACGAGGGCTACGCGCCCTCGACCGCGCCACCTTTTGAAAAAAGGTGGACGAAAACTTTTAAACGGCGATACCCGGTTAGTTATCGTACTTCCCACGCAGCGCGTCAATGTGCCTCCGAAACCCTTCGATCACCCATTCGGGAGAGCGGATCGCGATCTCATCGCCTAGTCCGACCACCCATCCGTAAAACTGCGGCGACGGAACCACATTAACCGTGACCTCGTGGGTGTGATCGGATACCTTGAAAAAGGTCGGCTCGGTTCCGAATCGGTCGATCAGAATCCCGGCGAGCCGATCCTCAAATTCCAGCCGCACCGCGCAGGGCTCGCCGCTGAACATCCCGAAATGCCGGTTGGTATAGAGCGCCAGATCAGCCCGCCCAAACTCCTCCGAACCTTCCTGTTGCAGATCGGTCAGCGTGATGTCCTGCATCCGATCCACCCGGTAGTGCCGGATCTGCCGATTGCCCGCATCCCACGCGATCATGTAGTAGTTGTCGTCCGCCCAAGTCAGCGCAAAGGGACTGACGGTATAGACCTTGCCGCCGTGCCGGGAAATCTTCTGCTTTTCGGCGTTCCAGTTGAAATATAGGAAGGAAATCTGCCGCTTCCGGTTGATCCCCGCCGTAATGCTGTCCACATTGCTGTAGATGGACTCGTTCATGGCCTTGATCCGGTTCTGCACATGTACCGATCGGGACAGCTCCCTTGCCTGGGATGGACTGCACAGTTTTTCCAGCTTCCTGATCAGCTCACCCGATTTTTCCACCGTCAGAAAGCGGGAGGATTGGACGGCGTCCACCAACAGTTTCAGCTCGGGAAGGGTAAAGAGTCTGCTTGCCAGATAGTATTCGACCGGACGCCCCCGCCTGCCGATCTCGTAGCCGCAGAGCTCCAGCGCGTGCAGATCGTCGTAGATATGCCGCCGCTCGCTGACGATCCCCTTCTCGGCAAGACGATCCTCCAGCTGCTTTTCGGTCAACCCGTGGTTTTCGTCCGTTTCCTCTTCAAGAAAGCGGAGAATCATCAGCATCCGCGCCTTTTTTTCGATCCCCTTTGCCATACAACTACCCCTTCCTTTTTGAATAGATTATAGCATGTCCCGTCGTATTTTGTCAAGATAATCCGACAAAATAGCCAATTTTTTTGAGTTTTCCATATGAGATTTCAGTCTTTTTCCGCTTGACGGGATTCCCGAAAAGTGCTATAATGCCAAAGGTATAAAGTTTCATTGAGATCCCGGAGGAAACATGCAAGACATAATCGCGTTTATCAAGACATTTCTGTCTTTCCCGGTAAGTACCCCCTTAAAGGGACTGCTTGCCGTTGTTGTCACCCTGTTTATGGCCTTTTTTATGGCAAAGGTGGTATCCTATATTCATCTGCCCGCGGTTACGGGCTATCTGATCGGCGGCGTTCTGGTTGGACCCTTCGTTCTGGGAAGTATCGGCGTCAACGGTATTGGATTTATCGTTCAGACTTCGACAAACGGCGGTGTGATTTCGTCAAGCACACTGACCGTCTTTACCGAGATCGCGCTGGGCTTTATTGCTTTCGGAATTGGTGAGGAATTCAAGATTTCCTCGCTGAAGAAAATGGGTAAGGCGGCAACCTTTATCGCCTTTACACAAGCACTTCTGGCGACGATTCTGGTGGATATTGCGCTGATCGCACTGTCCTTTATCCTGCCCGAGGGGACGCTGACGCTGTCCACTGCCATCAATCTGGGCGCCATCGCTACGGCAACCGCGCCTGCCGCAACCGTACTGGTCATCAACCAGTACCATGCCAAGGGCAAGGTGACCGATATTCTGTTGCCAGTAGTCGCGCTGGATGATGCCATCGGTCTGATGGTGTTCTCGATTTCCCACGGTATCGCCGACTCGCTGGAGGGCGGATCGGTCAATCTGATGGGTATTCTGCTGACACCTGTCTGCGAGATTGCCGCATCCCTTGCGCTGGGTCTTGTAGCCGGATTGTTGCTTTCCTTCATCGGTAAGCACTTCCGCGTGACCGATAACCGGAAGATCCTGGCGATTCTTACCGTGCTTTCCTGCGTGATTGTCTCCGATTTCAAGTTCCATTTCGGCAGTCTGGAGTTCGGATTCTCCTCTCTGCTGGTCTGCATGATGTGCGGCGCAACCTTCTGCAATCTCTGCCCCTTTGCATCCGAAGAGGACGAAGAGCATCCCGGAATCGTCGGACTTTGCGCCAACTGGGCACTTCCTATTACGGTACTCTTCTTCGCCCTCAGCGGTGCGTCATTTGATCTGTCCATCTTTACAAAGTGGCAGTACGTCCTGATCGGCGTGGTTTATATCGTTGTCCGTGCGTTTGGAAAATACTACGGCTCCAGATTCGGAGCAATTGCCATGAAGTGCGATCCGAATATTGTCAAGTATCTGGGAATCACGCTCTTCCCGCAGGCAGGTGTAGCACTGGGAATGGCGAACATCTGCGGAGGCGAGACGCTGAATATCGCGCTCTTTGCCGTGATGATCTACGAGCTGGTAGCTCCCGTAATGACGAAAAACGCCCTCGGCAAGGCAGGCGAGATCGCGCCCGAGATGCTCTCCAGAAAGAGCAAGAAGCACGTTTAACTTCTATATGATTGTTTTCAGCCGCATCCAACCGGATGCGGCTGATTCTTTCGCTTTGAAACTATTTTTACAGGAAATTTAAATTATTTTACAAAAGAGTCTTTACAAATCCAAAAAAGTATGGTACAATTGACTATATTTTATGCGAATCAACCATTCACAGGAGGAATGTAAATGAACAAACGAAAAATAGGGTGCACGGTTGCCGCATCGCTGCTTGCCGCATCCACAATCGTCGCCTGCTCGGGGAAGGGCAGCGAAACCACCACCTCCGTCACGACCGACGGGCTTCCGTGGGTCTCCGAGGGTACCGATGCTTCCTCTACCAGACCGAAGCCCGACGTGATCGTACCGACGACCGTCGGTCAGGCGCGTTTTACCATGAACGAGTGGACGGGCGCGCCCAAAAGCAAGGACATCAACGGGAAAACTATCAGTCAGACCGACGTTGTGACGGTCAATACCCTTGAAGACCGCACCAACGAGGCACTGGTCTACGGATCGGTCGAGGCGGCGATTCAGGGTGCTATGAACTATGATTATGCCAAGTCCGAGTACTATCAGCTGCTGACCGGAAAGGATCGGAACTGGCAGCTGGCGGTCTACGAGAACGTCGCCGATGCCAAGAAAGCCGGAGTTTACGGCGAATTCTTCAAGACCGGCTACGATATGTCCGCCGCCCCCAAATATGAGGGGAAGAATACGGTCGGCAGCTACGGAAAGGCATACTACGGCGGCTTCAAGGACGTCACCCTGCCTGCGTCCTGGCAGACACAAGGCTTTGACTTCCCCATATACTCCAACACCGCTTACCCTTGGAACGCCTATAAAAACGGAAACGTCGCTCTGCCGAACGCGCCCACCAAGACGAACCCCGTGGGCTTCTACCGTACCACCTTCGACGTGAGCAGCGAGTTCATGGACGGCAGATCGGTTTACATCTCCTTCGGCGGCGTGGAATCCTGCTTCTACCTCTGGGTCAACGGTCAGGAGGTCGGCTACAGTGAGGACTCCTATGTCGCTACCGAGTTCGATATTACCCCCTATCTGAACGCCGACGGCAAGGACAACCTGATTGCCGTCATGGTCGTGCGTTGGTGCGACGGTTCCTATTTCGAGAATCAGGACTTCCTGCGCCTTGCCGGTATCTTCCGGGATGTATACGTCCATTCCGCTCCGGCTGTGCAGATTTTCGACTATACCGTCACCACCGATCTGGATAAAGATTACAAGGACGCTACGCTGAAGGTTTCGGCGACCGTTCTCAACCAGTCGATTAAGACCGCCGAGGGCTTTAACGTCGGCGTGCAGCTCTTCAACGCCGAGGGCAAGGCTGTTTTCGGCGAGGGCGTTCTGACCGCCGAGCAGGCTCTGACCCTCGAATCGGGTAAGAGCGGAACGCTCACCCTGTCCAAGCTGATCGAGTCCCCGCACCTCTGGTCGGATGAGGATCCCTACCTGTATACCCTCGTGCTCTCCCTCTACGACAAGGACGGCAATTACTACGGCTCCCTTGCGCAGCCTCTTGGATTCAGGGAGCTGACCTTCACCGCTTCCAACAAAGCGGGAGGTGGCTATTCGGACGTTCTGCTCAACGGCAAGAAGGTGCTCCTGAAAGGCGTAGACCGCCACGATACCAGCTATACCGACGGCAAGTACGTCAGCCACGAGCTGTACGAGACCGACATCTCCATCATGAAGCAGCTCAATATCAACGCGGTTCGGACCTCTCACTATCCCGATGATAAATACATGTACTACCTCTGCGACAAGTATGGCATTCTGGTGCTGGCGGAGGCGAATGTGGAGTCTCACTACGGCGTCGATGCCGGCAATACCAAAAAATACTTTGAAGCCGTGGTCACCGACCGGATCCTGTCCCAGACCAAGCGGGAGAAGAACCGTACCTCCATCCTGATCTGGTCGCTGGGTAACGAGACCAGTCAGGCGGACATCTATCCGAAGCTGGTCACCCAGCTCCGCAAATTGGATCCCACTCGTATGACCCATTTCGAGTCCTACGGTACCGGCGGCGGAGTCGATCTGGGATCGGGTATGTACTGGTCTGTCGAGTCTATGGCGGGCATGGGCGGAAAGGGTAAAATCCCGTGGATCCAGTGCGAGTACGCCCACGCGATGGGTAACTCGGTGGGTAACCTGATGGAATACTGGGACGTAATCCGCTCCTACGATAATCTGCTGGGCGCCTTTATCTGGGACTATGTGGATCAGTCCATCGCTACCGAGATTCCGGCGAACGGAAGGCTGGATTACTATAAAAACGGCAAATATTTCGCCTACGGCGGATGCTGGGGCGACGAGATTAACTCGCAGGACTTCTGTCAGAACGGCATCCTGAACCCTGACCGTACCCTCCAGCCCGAGTGCTACGAGGTGAAGTATGTCTACCAGTCGGTCTGGTTCGACGGAAATCTGGAAGGCCTGCAAAAGGGCGAGATTTCGATCTATAATGAGTTCAAACACACCGATCTGTCGGCTTACGACTTCACCTACGAGCTGCTTTGCAACGGAAAGGTCATCGACAGCGGAAAATTTGCTGTATCCTGTGCGCCCGAAGCTACGGTGACGGTAACGGTACCATTCAAGATGGGTACGCCTGTCGCTAACGGCGAGTATTTCCTGAATGTCAACTGTACGTTGAAATCGGATACGCTTTGGGAAAAGAAGGGCTACTCCATCGCCCACGAGCAGTTCCAGATTCCTGCCGATATCGCAGAGAAGGCCTCGCTGAACACCACGGATCTGCCCGACATCGGCCTGTCCGAGGACGATAAGTCCTACACCGTCAACGGCCTGGACTTTGAGATCACCTTCGACAAGAGCAAGGGCACGATCGCAAGCTACACCTACGGCGGCGAGCAGATTATCACCTCCGGCCCTACCGTCAACTTCACCCGCGGTACCCTCGGCAACGACAGAACCAACTTCCCCTGGAACAATGTCAGCCCGTCGGGATCGACCTTTGACGTAAGCCGGGATCCGAACGGCAAGTGGATCAGGATCAGCGTTACGCAGACCCTGAAGAACGCCGGATCGTCCACCCAGACCACCGTCTATACCGTCTACGGTTCGGGCGAGATCGCGGTGGATTCCATCCTGACGCAGGATTCCACCATGGGCGAGATGGCAAAATACGGCGCGGTGATCGTCCTGCCCGGCGATTATGAGAACATCACCTACTACGGCGGCGGATTCTGGGACAGCTACAACGATAGAAAGCAGGGAACCACCGTCGGACTGTGGAATACCACGGTCAGCGACTCCTTCTTCCCCTATCCCACGCCGCAGGATACCGGTAACAAGACCGATGTGCGCTACTTCGCTCTGACCTCGGACAGCAAGAACACCGGCGTTCTGATCGTCGGCAAGGATCTGCTGGAGGCTTCCGCGCTCCACTATACCGCAGCCCAGCTGTCCAGCGCGGCAAGACTGTATCAGCTCCCCAAATCCTATTCCTACACCTATCTGAACGTGGACTACGGCTCCAGAGGTACGGGCGGCGCGTCCTGCGGCCCCGATACGCTGATGCAGTACCGTCTTACCAACAAGGGAAGCTACCGCTACAGCTATACGATCGTTCCCTTTGCCAAGGAGGGCGGCGATCTGACCGCTCTTTCCGACAGATGGCATCAGAACGCCACCATCGCCGATCTGTATGCGGCGCCCGTGATCGAGGCGATCAAGGGTCTGTCGGTGGATTACAGCAACATCACCGAAGTTCGCGCGATGTACGACGCGCTGAAACCCGAGTACAAGGCAAGAGTCACCAACTATCAGGATCTGCTGGATCTGGAGGAATATCTGAACAGTCTGATCACCCTCCCCGACGGATCGGGTCACGGATTTGACACGGTTCTGGACAACGGCAGACTGACCGAGGATGCCAAGTCGCCCAACGGATTCGCCTATGACGGACATTTTACCCTCGCCGACAAGAATGGAGCGCTCAACAAGGCGTTTGCCGGAAAGGCACAGTTCACCGTGGGTGTTTACGCCAAGTTCAACACCTTCGATTCGGGCAACGTGCTGGTTTCGAGAAGTGATAATCAGATGTCCATCAAGATCAACGGCAGCGGACAGCTGGAGTTCTTCGTCTACGACGGCGGATGGCAGGCTGTGACCGTCTCCATGTCCCAAGCGGGCATCAGCATCGGAAGCTGGCACTATATCGTCGGCGTGCGCGACAGCGTGGGTCTGAAGCTGTATGTGGACGGCAAGCTGGTAGGTTCGATCAACTATACCGGTTCAGTCAGCTCCTCGAGCGCGAAGTTCGGCGTCGGCATCACCGACGGCGCAAGCTATGTGCTGAACGGCGCGATCTGTGCGGTGCAGGTCTATGACAGCGCTATGAGCGCAGAGCAGATCGCGGCACAGGTTCAGTCGTACAAGAACGGCACCGCTCCCGCATGGAACAAGAGCGACGCGCTGATTTGGTACGATATGAGCGTGTATACGGTTTCGAAGAAATAAGACAAACGATCCCCGGCGCAGGCAGAGGAATTCCTTTGCCTGTGCCGGGGCTGTACATTTGCAGGGAATCTTCACGGATTCTTGAAAAATCCGTGAATTTTGCATAAATGGCTTGACAAACCGTTTTTTTTATGGTACTATCAAGTGATGAAATTTTTCACTGGAAAGGAAAAATCTATTATGAAATTAAGACCCCCTTCAGTCCCGCTGATTACCGTGGACCCCTATTTCTCGGTCTGGTCGCCTGCAAATAAGCTGACCGACTGCGGCACCGAGCACTGGACCGGCAAGCCCAATACCATGCTGGGTATCGCCAACATCGACGGCACCGATTACATCTTCATGGGTGTCGCAAACCGTCCGCTTCCCAAGATGGAGCAGGTTTCGCTGAACGTCACCGCACTGTCTACCGTCTACACCTTCGCGGCGGCAGGTATCGAGATGACCGCAACCTTCTCCACCCCCCTGCTTCCCGACGATTACTACTACTTCACCCGTCCGATCAGCTACCTCAAGGTCGGCTACACCGCTGTAGATGGCAAGGAGCACAAGGTTTCCGTGAAGGTTATGGTTTCCGAGGAAATCTGCCTCGACTTCCGCGGATTCGGCTCGGTTGAGACCGAAATCATCGATCAGGGCGAGATCGCTACCGCCAAGATCGGCAACAAGGAGCAGCGTGTCCTTGCCCGCAGAGGCGACGACATCCGTATCGACTGGGGTTACTTCTATCTGTCCGTAAAGGGCGGTAAGGTGGGCATCGAAGAGGTTCCCATGAAGTTCCGCGAAAGAGAGCGCCACGGCGACTCTGTCTTCATGACCTTCGTCACCGCCGAGAAGGAGATCGGCTGCCCCAAGTGCGGCGCGCTCTTTACCTTCGCGTATGACGACATCGAGTCCATGGTTTACTTCGGCGAGCATCTGAAGTCCTGGTGGAACAAGGATGGCGCAAAGATCACCGACGAGATCGTAAAGGCATTCGGCGACTATGCCGAGGTTATGGAAAAGGCGGACGCCTTCTCCGCAAAGCTGTACGCCGACGCAGAGGCTGCCGGCGGCGCCCACTACGCCGAGATGCTGGAGCTTGCATACCGTCAGGTCTGCGCCGCTCACAAGCTGGTTCTCGATAAGGACGGCAAGATCCTCTACATCTCCAAGGAATGCCACTCCAACGGCTGTGCCGCTACCGTGGACGTTTCCTATCCCTCCATTCCCATGTTCCTGCTCTACAATCCCGAGCTGGTCGTTGGCATGATGCGCCCCATCATGAAGTACTCCCGCTCCGACGAGTGGTCGAAGAAGCTGAAATTCGACTTCGCACCCCACGACGCCGGACAGTATCCCCATGTTAACGGTCAGGTTTACGCCGACAACAACATCGACGGTCAGATGC
>CAYOON010000018.1:13761-14119 GCA_964405595.1 uncultured Lachnospiraceae bacterium
GAGGAGTGCGGCAACATGATCGTTATGGCTGCTGCTGCCGCTATCGCTTCCGGCGACGTCTCCTATGCTATGGAGAATCTCGATCTGCTGGAAATGTGGGCAAACTATCTGCTGAAATACGGCGCGGATCCCGCAAACCAGCTCTGCACCGACGACTTCGCAGGACATCTTGCGCACAACACCAACCTGTCCCTGAAGGCAATCTCGGGCATCATCGGTCTGGGACTGCTCTATGATATGATGGGCAACGCCGACAAGTCGGCAGAGTACCTGGCGAAGGCGAAGGAACTGGCTGCTGACTGGGCAGTCCGCGCTTCCAACGGCGACGGCTCCTACCGTCTGGCATTCGACCGTCCCG
>CAYOON010000019.1:0-3863 GCA_964405595.1 uncultured Lachnospiraceae bacterium
TCTCGCAGGTGGAGGTCATGAGGGAGGTTTTATAGGGGTACTCGCCTCCTCCGAAATAGTCCAGATTCATGCCGGTCAGGATCTCGAACTCGGTATTGACGGTGCCCGCACCGATAACCGGAACGTTCAGCGAGCCGCTGATGGTCTCCCGGCAAAGCTGCGTAAAATAGGGGATCGGATTCTCGGTAAAGCGGACGTTCGCCAGCGTTCCCACGTCAAAGAAGGATTCCAACTGAACAAAGATCACATTTGGGCGATCTTCGGTTTCGGTAGTTCCGCTTTTCTCGATAGCCCGGCGGATATTCTTCATCTCGATCTCGCCGTAATCTTTCGGCTTGGCGACACCTCGATCGAAAATGCTGACCGAGAAGCAGTAGGGGAAGCCGTAATCGGCGTAGGCGTTGTTCAGATTGGTAAACTTCTGGGAGACAAGGTTCATGGCAAATCCCAGCGGAAGGGTAATGGCGAACAGCAGAAGAGCTGCGACGGTCGTGATCGACGCCTTCTTCAGGTTCCTACCGCATTTCGGAGCCTTGATCGCCAGCACCACCAGTCCCGCGATCACACAGGCTACAACAACACCGATCAGAATCATCTGAAAAAGATTCAGATAGATCCCGATTATCGGGAAAACGCCCGGGATATTCAGAATATCGATCATCGAGAACGGGGTCACCCGCAGGCAGGTTATGATGCAGTCGGTGACACCCAGTCCCAGCCAGATACAGGAAAGCAGCGCGTCATAGAAAACCTTCCGTTTCAGATAGAATACGGGCAGGAAGGTCAGGAAGATAATCAGCGCGTTGAGGGCGAAAACGTAGAAGGAGGTCAGGAAGAAGAGTCCGCCCTTCAAAAACGAATGTCTGCACAGACACTCGATCACGAACTCCAGAAAGAAAGCCAGACCGGCGTGGAATCTGACCGATCCCTGCAGCCGGTTATTCCCTTTTTTATCTTTTGCGCGCAAAAAGCCCGCCGCGGCGGCTTTCCACGCGGATAACCGTTCCCCGATGCGCTTTCCCTTGATCTGATTGCTCTTTTGATCCATTTTTGACCGTATCTTTCTATTTTTGGCATTACAAAAGTTTTCGGCGGCGGAGCGACCCGCCGCCGAAATGGGATTTGAATGCGTTACTGATTCGCCTTTGCGTACAGATCCCACAGCTCGTCAACCGTATGTCCGGTCAGCTCCGTCCATGTGGTATCGGTGGAATAGCTTCCCTTCTTCAGCCGATCGTTGAGATCGTAGCAGAGCGTCGGATAGCCGTTTGCTTCCGCCCATTTGAGGAAGGATGCCGTTACGCGATAAGCATCGGTATAGTTCTGCTTGGGATTATAGGCAGGCAGCTTCCAGCCCGCTTCCTCGTTGAAGACGCCGAAGCGATCTCTTCCGTAGTCGGCAAGTCCCTCGGTAAGCCAGCCGGGCATGTGCAGCTCGTGGAGCCGTCTGCACTCGGCCTTCTCCTCCTCGGTCATATCCTCCCATTTTTTACGGGGCTGCTCGTCGTCCTCGTCATCATGCCAATAGTTCTGTGCCACATGTACCAGCTCATGGGTCATGCTGTCGGCATCCTTATTGAATTTTTCGTAGAATTTCGGGTTCATGATGACCTTGGGGATCTCGGTATAGGTAGCGGCAACGCCGTCATATTCGGGATCCACTACATATGTAACCTTCCGGATCTCTCCGTAGTTGAAGAAATCGCAGATTTCCTTATAGTTCCGATTGAACGCCTCGATAATCATGGAGACGAGGTTCTTATCCAGCAGCTCCGAGTTCTCGAAGCCGAGCAGGTATTCTTCTGCAAGTGTCATAGTATCGTTTCCTTTCATTTGCGGGTGACGGCACCCGTTGTTTTCGTTCCGTTGGACAGCCGGATGCTGCCGTTATCGGCGGCATACATCGCCCACAGCTCTTTGAGGGAGTAGCCGGTGATCCGATCAAAGAATTTACTGGTGTATTTCTCGGTGCGCAGTGCCTCGTTGAGCTGTTCGGTCAGCGTGGGGCATACGTTCTGCTCCACCCAGACGAAGAAGCGCGCCGTGATTCGATAGGAGTCGGTATAGGACTGATTTGCCGAGTAGGCATAAAGCTGGAAGCCCGTGGGATACTGACCGTAGGTATAACGGCTATAATCGGTCATACCTTCCACAATCCAGGAGCCGCTGTCGTCGGTATCTTCCCCGCCGTAGCCGGTACGGTAGTTGATCTGGCAGACATGGGTCAGCTCGTGGGTAATGGAATCCACCTCGCTCATGCCTTGAGAGGCGTAGTATTTGGAATACATGGTAATCAGCGAACGGTAATCGTTGCCGGTGCCTCTGGTATCGGCGACGCCGTCGCTCTGCGCGTCCACCTTATAGTCCACGTCCTTGAATACGCCGTGATTCCACGCCTCGCAGAGGGTGGCGTAAACGGTGTTGAAGTTCGTGTAGAGATTTGCCGCGCTGAAATCGCGCTTACCGGTCTTCAACAGCTTCTGATAGCTGGTGGGGAATTTCAGGAAGCGGTCGGACAGCACCTCGGGCGTAACCTCGCCCACTGTCTGGCTGTCGTCCTCTTCGGGAACATCAAAGGGAACGGTAGCTGTCAGAACCTCATCCGTCGTTTCTGCGGTAGACGCCGGCGCAAAGCTGACCAACGGGAGAGCCGTCAGCAGGGCGGCCAGAAATATCGATAGGATGCGATGTTTCATAATTCTATTATACCTTTCAGTAAACTTATTCTTCTTGCAAAGTTCATGACTATTATAACCGAAGGCAGGCTGTTTGTCAACAGAATTTCAAAAAATTTCAAGAAATCGTTACTTTTTCCGGAAGGTCAGCCGATGATTGATTTCAGGAAGTCCACCGCGGCGGCGATATCCCGGTCGGGATGCTCTCCGCATTCGCGCTCGATGGTCAGAAATCCACGGTAGCCGATCTCGTCCAGCGCCGCCATCCAGCGGGGGAAATCCACCCCGCCCTGCCCCAGCGGAAGCTCCTGATAGGCTCTTCCCAGATGCGTGAGAGCGTCCATCTTCACGCCGTAGATCATCTCGGGATCCTTCTCGAAAAGGCGTACTCCGTCTTTAGCGTGGGTATGCACGATATAGTCTCCCAGCGTATAGACCGCCTGCACGGGATCATCTCCGGTGACCATCACCAGATTGGCGGGGTCGAGATTGACCGCCACGCCCCGGGAGCCGAGGGTATCCAGAAATGCTTTGAGTGTTACCGCGGTCTCAGGACCCGTTTCGATGGCGAAGTGGGCGTCCAGCGAGTCGGCGTACTCGGCGAGGGTATGGCAGGCCTCCTGCATGATCTGATAGCGGGGATGGGTCGGATCGGTGGGAACCACGCCGATATGGGTGGTGACCACGTCGGTGCCCAGCTCCTTGGCAAGCTCGAGGATCCGTTTGGACTTCTCGATCAGGGCGGGATTCTTCTCGGCGTTGCCGAAGCCCTGTCCCAGATCGCCGCAGAGGGCGGAGAAAACCAGTCCGGAGTCGTTCATCATGGACAGCAGCTCGCGGATCTTGGCAGGGGTCATATTTTCGGGAGAATGTTCGCCGGAGGTAGCGTACATCTGCACGCCCTTGGCTCCGATTTTTGCGGCGGTAACGATCGCCTCGGGGGTGGGCAGCAGGAAGGAGTCCAGCATGGCTCCGATGGGGAAATTATACATGGCTTTGCACCTCTTACTTCATTTGATAGAATCAGTATAACATATTTGTGGCAAAGGTGCAAGGGATTTTTTGGATTATTTTCGCTTTTTTCAAAAAAATCCCATTCACGTTCCGTGAATGGGATTTCATCTTATTTCAGCCACCGTCTGGAACGGCGGACCGCAGAGGGTGAGAGTCCCGTACGCGAAACGCGGA